>JBFZBV010000416.1:0-12153 GCA_041308285.1 Planctomycetota bacterium
AGGAGATAAAAGACGACGCGCTGATGCTGATTTCAATCAAGAGCGACCCCAAGCTCCAGGACTACTTCGTGATGGATTTCCTCGAGGTCCGCCCCGCAAGCCGCAAGGTGGTGGCACCTTACGGCCACACGAGGATTGTCGACGCCTTCATCACGGTCGCGAAGGCCATAGAAAAGGCGCACAAGGCGGGCGCCGTCCACGGGAACATCAAAGCCTCGAACATACTCATCCGCCGTGCAGGGAAGACCCTGATGCCGTTCGTGAACGACTTCGGCCTCGAGTACGTGTGGGACAGGGAGTTCTTCCAGGGCGAAAGAATCACGGCCTGCCTCCCCTACATGTCGCCGGAGAAAATCAAGGCCTTCGTCCCCGACACGCTGAAGGACGACAAGACCGGCGACGTGTGCCCGGCTTCCGACGTCTACTCGCTGGCCGTGGTCATGACCGAAACGCTCACGGGCAAGCTGCTGTTCTCCGACACCGAGGACGTGGAGGGCATCGTCGACAGCAAGAGGAACCCCAGGGTGCAGCTCATCTCGGTCACGCATCCGTCGCGCAAGATTGACATCAAGGCTCTGAACGATCTGATATCGAGATCCCTGTCGTTCGACGCCAAGAAGAGGCCCTCCGGAATGAAGGAATTCGCCGAAGCCCTCGAGCAGTGCAAGGTTCCCAAGGAGAAGATGTTCACCTTCGATTGAACCCTGCCGGGGCGTTGGATAAGGACACGTCATGAGCCGATCAATGCTTGCCTGCCTGGGCCTGGTCCTGGCCGCGGCCGCGGCCGGCTGCGGGGGCGGCCCCGAAGTCGACTGGACCCCGCCGGAGGGATACGCCGGGAAAATCTCCAAGACCGGCCAGACGGTCATCCTCGTAATCGACAGGTCCCTCAGCATGCGGACCACGGACCCGGGCAACTACAACGTGGCCGGCGCCCAGATTGCCGTGTCGCTCCTCGAGGACGACGACAACGTCGGCATCGTGACGTTCGCCGACGGGGCTGAGCCGATCATGCCGGCGCGGTCGCTCGCGGACCAGAAATCCAGATCAGAGCTCAGGGAGAAGCTCGACTCCATCGCCATGACCGGGATGGCCACGGACTTCACGGCCGGGCTCGGGATGGCCAAGGCGATGCTTAAGCCGCTGAACCTGCCCAAGGAGAAGGTCTTCGTCGTCTTCCTCACGGACGGCAGCCACACGGTCCTCGACACCAAGGAGGACATCCCGGCCCTAATCGACGAATTCGCGGGCCTCGGGTGGAAGATATTCTCGATTGCGTTCGGCACGCAGATATCCTCGGCCGAGAGCATCTCCCTTCTCCAGGACATGGCGTCCAAGACGCAGGGCGCCTACTTCAAAATCCTGGAGCCCGGCGACCTGCCGGGGGCGTTCATACGCATCTTCTCGCAAATCAAGGATTTCATGACGTACAAGGGGAAGGGCGACCTGAGCGTGCATCCGCTCCTCAAGCGGCTTCTCTACCTCATGATAAAGAAAAGGCCGCCCGACTCGTTCAAGGGCCTGTTCAGGGACGGGCGCGAAATCGACCTGGCCGCGGAAAAAGCCTTCAGATATCCCGAGGGCCCGATCGTGGAGGGACGGATTAGCCGGTACGAGGTAATCAGCTTCTCCAGGCCCAAGGCCGGATCCTACGCCTCGAAGCAGCCCCAGGGACCGGAAGTCCTCAAGCTCGCGACGTTCCCGTTCAAGGTGTCCTTCTCGAAGGGATCGCCGCCGGCGGATGCCGTGGAAGGCAACCCCGTGGAGGTGGCTCTGGACGTGTCCTGCGAGACCGACGAGATTGCCGCGGCTGTGAGGAGCAGCGGGACGGTCAAGGCGGCGTTCCTCCCCGCCGGAGGGGAAAAGGCGGCCGCCGAGATATCGTGCCCGGCCGTCGAGGGCAAGGGCCGGATAGTGACGTTCAAGGGCTCCGCGGCGCCGGCTCTCTCCGTCAAGGGGAAGGCCGAACTCTTCGAGATAAGGGCGGATTTCGGCCTGGTCGATGCGACCGGAGGGTCCTGGGAAATCCGGAAGCTGGGCACCGTGAAGGTGGCCCCCGGCCCGCCGCCTGTGCTCAAGGTCTCGCCCCTGCAGGTCGATTTCGGGCCGGTCTGGGCCGACAAGGGCCCGTTCGAGATTGCCCTCACGCTCGACACCGAACTCGCCGGAGAGGTCAAGGTCAAGGCCGACAGCAAGAGCCCGCTGTTCACGGTCGATCCCCGGGAATGCGTGATTTCCAAGGGCAGCGGCCGGAAGGTCCTGGTGCGCCTCAACGCCGAGGAGATAACCGGGAAAGGACCCCGGAAGGCCGCCGTCTACTTCGCGTTCGAGGCGCAAGGGGGCGGCAGATCGGCGAGAGCGTCCGTTCCCGTCATATTCGACATGTACTCCTTCGAAGGGCCCGCGTCCGTCGAGTTCGACCAGGTGCCGCCTGGCTACCAGATTTCGAAGACAATCGACGTCAAGGTCTTCCCCCCGGTGCAGAATTTCGAGGCCATGGAAGCCTCAATCTCCTGCGGGGAAGAGACCCTGCCGGTGATCTCGGTCACCGAAAAGACCGACGGGGCCAAGGCGCAGCCGGCCGGCGAATCCCGGCCCGGCAAGACCCCCGAGGGTGCAGGCGGCGCCGGCAAGACGCCTGAACCTCCGCCCGCCCGGACCCCCGGGGGAATCCTAGCGCTGGCGGAAGCAGTCGCCGCCGTGAGGGCCGCCTCCGGCATCAACGTCCTGGTCGGCAGGACCCCGGAGGGGACGCCCGTGGCGGTCCGCGATATCGGCCTCGAAAGGGCCGATTTCGAGTCCTTCAAGGCGGAGTTCGACAGGAGCGCAATCCAGGCCGAGGAATTCCTGAGGCTCTGCTGCCAGGCCTCGGGCTGCGCGGTCGAAGCCCTGGACCGGAACGTCTTCAGAATCTACTCCCCGCCTTCCGTCAGGATGGAGGACTTCGGGCCGGACAGGTCCCCCGAGGAAATCGAGGCGGCCCGAACGGCCCTGAGGCGCGGGCTGCTGAACGCCTCGCTGCCCGAGATAGAGGGCGAAGACCCCGCAGCAGTGCAGAGGGCGGAAATAGACGTCGCCGGGGGCGGATGGACAGTCGGCAAAATCGCCGAACTCGTCTCGAAGGCCGCCGGAGTGGCCGTCTCCGTGACGGATCCCTCGAACGCCGCCGCCGGTCACGAACTGGGGGAACTGGCGCTCAAGTCCATCGACTGGAGGCTCGTCCTCAGGTCGGCCGCCGAACGGGCGGGATGCCGCGTCAGACTCGCCGCGGCCGGATCATACGAAATCCTGCCGGTCGAGGAGAAGGACAGGGACGAGACCGGCGACAAGAAGCCGGAAAACGCCCCTGCGGAAGCCGGCAAGCCGGCGGAAGCAGGCAAACCGGCGGAGTCAGGCAAGCCCGCCGATTCAGGCAAGCCCGCGGGAGCCGGCAAACCCGCAGATCCGGGCAAGCCGGCAGAACCGCCGAAGCCCGTTCCGCCGGAGCCCCTGTTCCTGCGCATCACTTTGAGCGTGCCCACGACGGCATCGACGCCTGAGGGTCTCTACCAGGGGATGCTCGTGCTCGAAAGCCGGAGCCTCGCGGGCATCAGGAGGGAGATACCTCTCGTCGCCCCGATTTCGCTTCCAGAACCGAAAGTGAGCTTCACGGCGGAATCCGTCACGGGCTCCCCCGACGCGGAGGGCTACATCTCCGCGGAAATCGGCATCTCGCTGGGAACCCCGTTCCCCGCCGAAGTCGTGGTCGAAGCGACCGACCTGAGGCCGGAGGAACGCGGCGCGGGAGTGGTTTCGAGGAAGTTCGACATCAAGGTGGTGCCCGTGGAGGGCTGGGACGGCAGGAATCTCGAGCCCGGAAAGCCGTATAAAATCAAGTACAGGGCGTTCTTCTGCCCCGACCTCGGGAAGGGAACATATACCGGCAGCATCAACCTCAGACTGACCTGCAGAGGGAAGGAATCGGAGCAGAAAGTCCCCGTTTCAATCACGGTGGGTTCGTAGCGAATCCGCCCGGGGCGGGCTGAGCGGGCGCCGCCGCCGGGGTGGAGGCAGGAGTACAGAGATTTGGGTATGCGCATGGTGAAATCGCTGATTAGAGCTCTGCTGGCCCTATCGATGGCTGTTTCCTTCGCCGCCGCGGCGCCATGGGCCCAGGGCGCGGACAGCGACCTGCTTTTCGCGGTCGACGGGTCGAAGAACATCGGCGCGGACGCCCGCGGCGCCAGGATTAGGAGCACAATCTGCTCCGTCACGGCGCTTCTTCGCGAAGATGTCCGCCGCGCGGGCGTGATTGCGTTCGGAGGCAGGATTGAGACCACCGCGGCGAGGGCGCACGTGTTCCCAATGGCAGAACTCCCCGCCGATTCCACGGGCGACGCGGCGTTCTTCGAAGGGCTTAGGAAAGCCCTGGACGAGAAGCTCCTCTTCGACTTCACGGCCTCCGATTTCAGCGTGCCTTACGTCCTGCAGGGGGGGATATTCGACATCCTGAAGGAAAGGGAAGCCGCGGGCAGGCGAGGGACGCTCGCCGTCCTGTTCGTGACCGACGGGGACTTCCAGGTCGTGGAGCTCATCCCCGCGGACGACGGATCCCTGGAATCCGGCGTGTTCGAACCCTATTCCGCCACAGCGCTCGATAAGTTCAAGGAAGTCAGCCGCGAGACCGTCAACAGGTCCGCAGTGGAGGCCTTCACGTCGGAAGTGCTGGACATCATAAAGGGAGCGAAGGGCCTCGCGCAGGTCCCTGTGAAGCTCCCCGGCCTGGCAGGGCCGATGCTCCCGCACCTCTCGACCTCCCCGGCCGGGCAGGCCGGATTCGGGCCCGATGACCTGGTCGCATCCCTGGGCGCCCTCAGGGGGATTCTCGGGGCTCCCGGGATTGCAGCGGGGCCCGAGGACGCCGAGATGGTGGCAATCGGCCCGGGGAAAACGCTGGAGAGGCGGGTGCTGGTCAATCAGGGCACAGGCTCGCTCGTCATCGCCGCGGCGTCCGACGACCCGGCGGTGCGCGCCGAATTCTCCGGATCGTCCGCCGAGGGCGCGACCGAATCGGTTTCCACCGGCGCCGGCGGATTCCTGACCTGCTTCCGGGTCGCCGACCCTCCGGCCGGCGCCCACCTGCTGTCCCTCAGGAACGAAGGAGCAGGCGAAGCCCGCGCCCTGCTCATCATGTACAGGAAATCGGAGTACGGCCTCACGGTGGAAACCTCCGCCGGGACGGACAGGCTCTTCTCCGGCGAAGAAATCAAGCTCGTGTTCAAGATGACCTTCGGGCCCGGCGCCTCCGTCGTGACGGACCCGGACGTCCTCAGGGAAAGCATCCTCCTCCTCAACCTGAGCAAAGACGGCGCGCCCGCAATAGAGGAGACCAGGCTCGGGTTCGAGAACCTCGAGGAAGGCGTCAGGCCCTACGGGCTCAGGCTCGGCGACGGGAGCCTCCAGGGCAGGTTCGTGCTGGAGGCGGTGCTGAAGGCGTTCAGGTCGGGCGACTCTTGGAAGGTGTCCACGAAACCCGTCCGGATACCCATCGTCATAGAGCGGGGCAATCCCGTGGTCGTGGTGGAATTCGACAGGCAGGACTCCTTCGTGGGCGAACGAATCAAGGCGGTCGCCACGCTCAAAGCCGGCCGCATGCCTGCGGAGCCCCTGCCCGTGGAGTTCGCCCTCGCGGGCGGCGACGGGAGGCTCGTGACGACCCTGTTCGCCGCGGAGAACGGCGCGCTCGCCGGGGAAGTAGTCTTCAGCAGGAAAGGCACGTGGAAAATCGAGGCCGCCAGGCTGGCCTCGGGCGCATCAATCGAGCCGGGTTCCGCGTGCGCCATCGACGTGCGCGACCGCAACGTGAGGCTGTTCGCCCCCGACGGCGGATCCATGAAGGAGATCGACAGGATATCCGCGGGCCTGGACATGGGGGCATCCCCGCCGGCCGGCGATGGAGTCAAGGTCGTCATCAAGGCCGACTTGAAGGAGGAGGAGAAAGCCTCCTTCGCCGTGTCGTGGAAGCCGCCGGACTCCCTCTCGGGCTGGACGTCCAAAGTCCTCGTGGGAGGCAAGGAAGCCTCATCCCTGGATCTCACCGGCTCCCTGCCGTCCCGCGAATTGACCCTCGTGGTCACCCCTCCCGGCACGTACGCGCCGTCGGACAAGGCGGCCGTGGACGGCGGCAAGATAGTCATCGCCGGCAAGCTCGGCGGAGTGGACGTCGCCCGCGAGTACGCCGTCTCAATCGACGTCATCCCGGGTCCGCCCCCGTGGTACAAGAACCCCCTTCTCATCGCCGCTGCGGCGGTCGCGGTGATCCTCCTGGCCGTGCTCGTCTTCTTCCTCAGGATGCCGCGCTTCGTGTCCCAGAACCTGATTCTGGAGGACAACTCCCCCATGGGGAAGCCTCCGTTCTTCTTCGTGGACAACACGTACGGCTGCGGCAGGCGCAAGTCCATCGGGACCGACGAGCTGGAGAACGCCGCCAAGTTCTTCGTCAAGGGGCGCGGATCCGGCGCGAAGTGCTTCGTGAAGGCCCTCGCCGGCACTGAAATCAAGATCAACGGCCGCAAGATATCCGGCAGCTTCATGCTCTCCGACGGGAACATGATCGACATCGCCAGGACCGGCCAGCCGGCCCTCACGTACAGGTACTACGAGCGCGCCTCCGCGCCCGTGGACCTCGGCGACGACGAGTTCGTCATCATGGAATACGACGACGAGGACGAGTTCGTCGTGGGCGAGGACGAGGTCCTCGTAGAGATTCCCGAGGAGATTGCGAAGGCGCTGGAGGAGGCGCAGGCCGCCGAGGCGGCCCCCGAGGCCGGAAACCGCGCGGAAGCCGCGGCCACGCAGGATCAGCCCGCGGCGGAAACCGGTTACGGCGTTGACCTCGCCTCCTCGCCGACCGCCACGCCCGACAGGTTCGCAGGCGGGATTGACGACGACGCGACGATTCTAGGCCCGCGGATGACCGCCCCAGGCCCGGACGAGGGGGGAATCGATGTCGAGGCGGGAGCCGGACCGGAGCCCTCCGGAGAAATTGAAATCGAAGAGGAGACCGAGCCCGGCCCGGCGCCCGCTCCGGCGGACGAAAAGAAGGCCGATGACGTCCCTCCCGTGGGCGAGTCCGATTTCGGCGATTTCTTCGACGACGAGAGGACCAGCCACTCCTTCGACGCCGAAGAAGCCGAGGAAGACGTCACGCAGCGCGTGGACGAGTCCAAGGACAAGACCAAGCACGCGACCATGTTCGACGACGGAATAACCATCATGGGCTTCGACGGCAAGTCCGTCACCGAGATGTTCGACGCCGAAAAGAAGAAGAAGCTCGAGGACATGGAACGCAAGGCGAAGGATCAGGACAGGAAGAACGGCGACGGGAAGAAGGCCTAGCCGGTCCGTACATGCCGGCCGGGAGGGGTGTCGGGGTCGAGGCTCCAAGCTCTCCCACAAGTGACGTTGTCTAATATCCTTCATATAACGCCCTGCGCGTCAGCCGCCGCGCCTATCTTCTTCCTTTGCCCCTGGCGCGTGTCGGCTGCATGCGCTTGCTGGGCCTTGGTTATTCGAAATCGCTATCGCTATGCGAGCGCCCGCCCGTTCCGCGGGGGGGCGCTCGGAATGACCGTTGCAGGGGAGGGGTCCGAAGCGGATTGGCAGAACTTCGCCCTGCCGATTATCCATGGGACTGCGAATCAGGGCCGGATTCGCGTCTTCCCCGGGAAATCCAAGGCACCCACTTGCCCGTCCGCGCCTTGTACGAGCGGTATTCGTCCCCGAAAATCCCCTCCATCACCCTTTCCTCGTACGCGGCGATGCAATCGTAGAAGACGAACACCGGCACGAGGCAGCCGAGCGACGCGAGCGATCCCGTCGACGCCGAGAGGCCGAGGAGGGACAGCATGCTCGCAAGGTAAAGCGGGTGACGGACGTACCCGAAAGCCCCCGTCGAGACGACAGCCGAAAGCCTCCTGCCTTTCTCCACGACCCGGTGGCCGGACAGGAACAGCAGGAAGGCCGCGGCCAGGCACGCGCAGAGCGCTGCGACCCGCGCGGGCCACGGCACGATTCCCAGCGGGCCGGTCGTGAAACCGAACGCGAAGGAATCCGTAATCCAGACGGCCATGAAAAGCCCGACCAGCGCCATCTGCCCCGCATCGCCCTTCGGGTGCTCGCCGCCCCTGTGCTCCGGGACCTCCGCCTGCGATCGGGCATCGCCCTTGCAGTCCATGGCCCAGAATCCTCAATTCACCTGTTCCGGAGCCGCGCCGGCGCCGTCCCCGCACGGGAACTTCTCCTTGAGCTTCTTGTGGAAGCCGTCCTTGTGCTCCTTGCCATGGTTGAAACGGGGGCCTCCGCCGAACAGGATGTGGGCGAGGATCAAAAGGCCCCACGCCTGCCAGTACGTAATCTGAGGCAGGCCGAAGATTCCGGGCATGAGCCAGTTCCAGAGGGCCTCGACGACGAAGCCCAGAAGGAACGCCAGGCCGGTGCCCAGCACCACGCCTCCCGCGACCATTCCGACAATCTTCAATGCGCTCGATTTCATTTCACTCCTCCTTGCCTGTTCCAAGACACCTCGAAAGGCTCTTCCTGAGCTTCAATACCGCGTAGCGTTTCCTCGCCAGCAGGGTGTTCAGGGGCGCTCCGGTCCTGGCCTGTATCTCCCCGAAGGACCGCCCCTCGATTTCGTGCATCACGAACACTTCCCGCTGCTCCGGCGGCAAATCCCCGATGGCCGCCTCGATGGCAGCCCTCAGCTCCTCCCGCTCGGCGGCTTCCTCCTCGGACCCGACCGAATGGTCCGCGAGATCCATGATGTCCCCCGCGGAGATCCCCTCGTCCATCGCGTCCAGGCTCAGAGCGCGGCGGGAGCGGCGCCTGAGGGCGTCCGCGGCCTTCCTGGCGGCGACGCCGAGCATCCAGGCCATCGCGTCGCGTATGCCGTCGCCCATGTTCCACCTCGAGACCAGGGCCAGGAAGACGTCCTGCATGACGTCTTCCGGATCATCTGAGGGCGCAATCCTGCCCTTTATGTACGCCGTCAGGCGTTGCATCTCTTTCATCGCGGGTTCCAGGATTCCGTCCATCGGTCTGCACCTTTCATCCGGCATTCAAGTCGGGGATCCCCGGGGAATATTGCACGAAATCCGGATTTCCGCCCGCGGAATCCGCCCCTGGAGCCCGCCCGGCGCTGCCTGCGCACCCCGCGGACGCCGCACGGACCCGGCCGATTTGCCTTGACGCGGACAAATATATAGAATGTCCCATCGTTTCAAGTTTCCCGGCGGCGGCGATGGGCCGCCGAGGCTCTATTCTGACATGGAGGACACGATGGAAAAGCGCATTTATTTCTTCGGCGCAGGCCTTACCGAAGGCGACGCGTCGATGAAGCAGAAGCTCGGGGGCAAGGGCGCGAACCTGGCCGAGATGGCGAGGATGGAATTCCCGGTGCCGCCGGGGTTCACGATAGAGACGACCCTGTGCGACATCTACCACCGCAACGGCCGGAAATGGCCGGAAGGGCTCGAACGCGAGCTCGAGGACAACCTGGTGAAGCTGGAGAAGGCCGCGGGCAAGAAGCTCGGATCCGCGGACAAGCCGCTGCTGCTTTCCGTGCGGTCTGGCGCCGCCGCCTCCATGCCCGGCATGATGGACACAATCCTCAACATCGGCCTCAACGACGAGATCGTCGCCGCCATCTCGTCGAAGATAGACAACAAGAGGTTCCCGCTGGACGCCTACAGGCGGCTCATGATGATGATGGGCGACGTTGTCATGGGCGTCGACCGCGAGCTGTTCGAGGAAATCCTGTCCGAGACCAAGAAGAAGCAGGGCGTCAAGTTCGACTCGGAGCTCTCCGCCGAATCGCTGAAGACGGTGGTGGAGAAATCCAAGGCCCTGTTCAGGACGAAGGTGGGCAAGGAATTCCCGCAGAACCCGAGGGAGCAGCTCAAGCTCGCGATTACGGCGGTGTTCGACTCGTGGAACAACCCCAGGGCGATCACCTACAGGCAGCTCAACCAGATACGCAACCTCCTCGGCACCGCGGTGAACGTGCAGGCGATGGTGTTCGGCAACCGGAACGAGAACTCCGGAAGCGGCGTGGGGTTCACGAGGGACCCCTCCACCGGGGAGAACAAGTTCTTCGCGGAATACCTGTTCAACGCCCAGGGCGAGGACGTGGTCGCGGGCGTGAGGACGCCGCTGTCCATTGAAGAGCTCAACAAGAAGAGCCCGGATCTCTACCGCCAGCTGAACGACATCCGCAACAAGCTCGAGCAGCGGTACAAGGACATGCAGGACATCGAGTTCACCGTGGAGGACGGCAAGCTCTTCATGCTACAGACGCGCACGGGGAAGCGCACGATTTTCGCCCACATCAAAATCGCGGTGGACCTCGTCGAAGCGGGAATCATCACCAAGGAAGAGGCCGTCTCCAGGGTGCCTGCCGGCGAGCTCGGCAAGCTGTTCGCGCCCGAGCTCGATCCCAAGGCCATCAAGAAGGCGGGCGACAGCGCGCTGACAAGGGGCCTGAACGCCTCGCCGGGCGGAGCTTCCGGAAAGGCGGTCTTCAGCGCGGAGGACGCGCAGAGGATGGTCCAGGCGAACGCCTCGGAGAAGGTGCTGCTGTGCCGCACCGAGACGTCGCCCGAGGACATCGGCGGCATGGCCGTCGCCCAGGCCGTGCTCACGACCCGCGGGGGCATGACCTCGCACGCAGCGGTTGTCGCTCGGGGGATGGGCGTGCCCTGCGTCACGGGCGCATCGGAGATTGTGATTGACTACGCGAAGAAGACGCTCAAAGCCGGCAAGACGACGATAAAAGAGGGCGACTGGATATCCATAAACGGTTTCGACGGAATGATTTACAAGGGCAAAATCGAGGTCATCCCCTCGGAAATCATCCGCGTGCTCGACGGCCAGCTGGAAGCCTCCGAATCCCGAATCTACCGCGACTACTCGAAGTTCATGGGCTGGGCCGACGGAATCCGCAGGCTCAAGGTCAGGACGAACGCCGACAAGCCCGCCGACGCCAAGAGGGCCATGCAGTTCGGAGCCGAGGGAATCGGCCTCTGCCGCACGGAACATATGTTCTTCGACAATATAAACCCGTTCCGCAGGCTCATCCTCGTGTCCGAGGAGGTGAAGCGCCTCAAGGACCAGCTTGCCGCCCTCCAGAGCTCGAAGTCGCCCGAGGACGCCGATCGCGCGGCAAAGACCAGCGAGGAACTCGAGCATCCCCTCGCCGAGTACAACCGCGCGCTGGCCGACCTTCTGCCCCTTCAGCGGGCCGACTTCGAGGGCATTTTCACGGCTTTGAACGGCAAGCCGGCGAACATCAGGACCCTCGACCCGCCGCTGCACGAGTTCCTGCCCAAGGACAAGGCAGGGCAGGACGAGATGGCCTCGGAACTCAAGGTTGATCTCGCATACGTGCAGGAAAAGGTCGAGTCCCTCGCCGAGGCGAACCCCATGCTCGGCCACCGCGGATGCAGGCTCGGCCTGGTCTATCCCGAAATCCACGAGATGCAGGTCCGCGCCATCATGGAAGCCGCCGTCAACATCAAGCGCAAGGGGATTGAGGTCCGGCCGGAAATCATGATTCCCCTCGTGGGCAAGGCCAAGGAGCTCGAGCTCTCCGGCCGCCAGACCGTCGAGGTCGCTGAAAAAGTCCTCAAGGAGGCCGGCATGTCCAAGAAGGACATCCCCTACCAGGTCGGCACCATGATTGAAGTGCCCAGGGCGGCCGTGACGGCGGACGAAATCGCCGAATTCGCGGATTTCTTCTCCTTCGGCACGAACGACCTCACCCAGATGGGGTGCGGCTTCTCCCGCGACGACGCGGGCAAGTTCCTCGACGACTACGTGAAAATGGGCATCTACGAGGAGGATCCGTTCAAGGTGCTCGACGTGAAGGGCGTGGGCAAGCTCATGAAGATCGGAATCGAGCTCGGCAGGAAGGCCAAGCCCGGCCTGAAAATAGGAATCTGCGGCGAGCACGGCGGTGAGCCCCAGTCCGTGGCGTTCTGCCACGAGGCCGGCCTCGACTACGTAAGCTGCTCGCCCTACAGGGTCCCGGTCGCGCGCCTCGCCGCCGCCCAGGCCGCGCTGAGCACGGTGAACGAGGACAAGTAGACCGTCCGCCTTTCGCCCGCTCTCGCCGGC
>JBFZBV010000417.1:0-2570 GCA_041308285.1 Planctomycetota bacterium
CCTGCTCTGGATGCACTACCGCAAGCGGGCCAAATCGCGCGCGTGACGCGGCCCTGCAGGCCTAATCCGATCCGGCGATCCGCGTTCCCAACACGGCGTTCCGCCCGGGAACGCGATTGTCCTGGAAAGTCCATTTCTCTCGCAGAGGCGCGGGGATCGCAGGGATCGGACGGGAAGGCTGTATCATCTGCCCGGATTCCGTGAAAATCGGCGTTACCTTCGGCTCCTCGAAGCGTCCTTGATTCGGTGGGAGCGGGAAACATGGAAGCGGAACTCCGGAACGCCGTCGGCCGCCTTCGCGTGGACAGGGACATTTCCGCGCTCGAGAGAATCTACGCCTCCTTCAAGCGGTCGATCTACGTCACCTGCCTCAGGATGAGCGGCAACGCAGCCGACGCGGAGGACCTCACCCACGACACGTTCGTCGAGGCCTACCGCGCAATCGGGAGCCTGAGGAGCGAGGAAGCCTTCCCCGGCTGGATTTGCAGAATCGCCGCGAACCTCTGCATCGACCACGACAGGTCGGAAAAGAGGAAGCGATCCGCCGCCGGTCTCGCCTCCGCGGCCCGGCCGGATCCGGCAGGGGAAACGGACGGCGGTCCGGCCGGCCTGGCAGGGAGGCTGCAGGCGGCCCTGTCGGAGCTTCCCGCCGACCAGCGGGCCGCTTTCGTACTCGGCCCCATCCGCAGGATGCCCTACTCGGAGATTGCGGAAGCCCTGTCATGCTCGGTCGACGCAGTGAAGATGCGGGTGTCGAGGGCGCGCAGGGCGGTAATCGGGAAACTGGGTCCCTTGCCGGACCGGGAGGAATGAGATGGATTGCATCGAGGCTCAGGAGCTGCTCTCCCCCTTCGCGGACGGGGAGGTCGAAGCCGGCAGCGCGAAGGATCTCGAAGATCACCTTTCGAAATGCCCTGCGTGCTCCCGGCAGCTGGAATCCGTGAGGAAGCTCCAGAAGGTCGCGGACCGCCTCGGCGGCGCGGATCCGTCCGGCGGAGTCTGGACCCGAATCGGGGCCACGCTGGCCTCGAGACCGGCTTCCGCCCGGCGGATTCCGTACGCTGCGTGCGCCGCGGCCGTGCTGCTCGCCGCGAGCCTCGCCGTGTACTTCGCCGCCGCCGGCCCGGGCCGCGGAGACGGGAAGGGCGCAGCGACTGACGCCACGCCGTCCGAGGGCATTCCGGAGAGCCGTCCCCCCGCCTCATCGGCCGAGAAGCCGGCTGCGGTCCCGAAGGAGAAATCCCCGGCCCCCAGGCAGAGGATTCTCGCGCGAATCGGGTCCATGACGGTGGAGAGGACCGAGGACGGGCCCCACGGCGACATGCCCGATCCCATAGAGCCATCGCTGGAAATCGCCGCGCTCGTGTGCGAAATCGCGATAGTGGCGAGGACTCGCACGGTTGACGGAGTCCGCTGCATGGAGATCACGCAGGTCCTGAAGGGCGAATGGCCGGACAAGGACATCGCGATAGCCCCGGTGTCGTACCCGCGGGACTACATCCCCGCGGACGCAGACCTCTCCGCGTACGACCTGGACAAGCTGCTCGCGGAAGGGAAGGAATACCTCGTCCTTCTCCGCAGGCAGACCTGGAGGAAGGAGTACACGCACGAGGCGCTCCTGGTGGAGGCCGGGTCCATCGGGCTCAGGAAACCGGGCAAGCACGCGATATTCCCGCTCGATTCGGAATTCGGCCCCGGGATTCTGAAGAGGGTCGAGGAGGCCGTTGCCGCGGAGAAGGACGCCCGCGCGGTCGATCCCGCGAGGTTCGAGACAACGGTGCGGGACGGCACGCCGGCGCAGCGGCTCGGCGCGGTCAGGGGCCTCAGCCGGAAGTTCGCCGAGGAAGAGGTGCGGATGATCATTCCCGGCCTGATTTCGCTGCTCGGCGGCGAGCAATTCACGGCCAACGAGGCGTTCCACGCGCTGCGGAGGCTCACGGGAGCCATGCAGCACAACTGGCGGCGCTCCGTGTGGGACGAATGGTGGAAGGCAATCGGCAACAAGAGCAGGCCCGAATGGGTGGCCGATTCGATTGCCTCGCTGGTCGGATGGAGGAACAACGATACTGGCCTGTCGGAAACGCTGTCCTGGGCGGCGGACGCCGGAATAGTGCCCGAGCCGACGAACGCCGGCCTTCTCTCGGACGCGCTCATGGGCGACTTCGACGCCTGGACCCTGGACTGGTTCAAGTCCACGGGTGTCCTGCAGCTGCGGGCGGTATTCATCCCCGCCATGAAGAACCTGAACGCAATCGTGTCGTATCTAATCCGCGTCAAAGCCGTCCAGGCGGAAGGGCTCTGCCTCCGCATGCAATCGTGGGCCGGGGATCTCCTGGCCGCCATCGAGGCGGGCCGGATTCCTCCCGAGGACCCCATGTTCAATCTGAAGGCAATGCTGCAGAGCGTGGACGGATTCGCAGAACGGTCATTGAAGGAAATCGCCGCGCAGGGCGGCAAGGGCAGGTGATTGCGGGTTCTTCTGACCATTCCCGCCGGGCCTGAAGCTGCCTCCGGCGGGGCGACGCCCACCAGAAAGCATCGGAGGGGCGCCCCCCTTGCCGCTTCCTTCG
>JBFZBV010000418.1:0-6975 GCA_041308285.1 Planctomycetota bacterium
CGAGGCTGGACGCAATCAGCGCCACGGCGGTCCTCGAATTGTGGGCCGTCGACAACCTCATCGAAACCCTGAAGAGCAGCGACAGGATTGTGGCCGAAGCGTCCCACAAGGCGCTCACGACCCTCGCGTGCTATCCGTGGGGGGAGAACCACGAATCTTGGTCCGCATGGTGGGCGGCGAACAGGGAAAAGCCGGTGGACCGCATCCTCAGGGAGGCGAACGCGAGGAAGGACGAGGACCACGTGCAGAGGACCGCGAGGCTCATAAACCCGAAGAACCTCGAGCAGAATCTCTTCGCGCTCAAGGAATACCGAGACGAGCGGATTCTCCTCGCCGTGGTCAAGAACATCGAGGGGATTGGCGACCGCAAGGCGATAGATCCCCTGCTGGCCGCCTTCGCCGCGCACATGACGAACGCCGTCAAGGCGAGAATCATCGACGTCCTCGGCCTGCTCCTCGGCAAGGACGACGCCGCGGCAGGCGGGATGATCCTCGGCATCCTCGAATCCGAGGACGATAGCTTCGAGGTCAAGGCCGCCGCGGTGCGGGCCGCCGGGAAAATCAGGGAAATCACGTCGGTCGACTTCTCGCCGCCGCTGGGCAGGATGCTGTCGGACAGGAATCCGAGGCTGAGGAGCCTCGCCGCCGAGTCCATCGGCAAGATAGGGCGCAACGACAAGGCCGCGGTGGAGTCCCTCAAGGCCCTCCTTGCCGACAAGGACGACGAAGTCCGCCGCGCGTCCGCGAGGGCGCTGGGCGAAATCAAGGCGGACGAGGCCGTGGGCAACCTCGTCGCATGCCTCGCCGACCCCGATCCCAACATGCGCTGGTGCGTCGTATCCAGCCTCGGGCTCATCGGCAACGGCGGCGCGAGCCAGGCCCTCGCCGACAGGCTCTCCGCCGAGAAGGAGCCGAGGATACTCGATCTAATCCTATCGGCCCTGGTGCAGCTCAAGGCCCGCGACACCGTCCCGAGGATCATCGAGTTCATGAAGCAGAACTCGTCGTCTCCGCAGGCGGCCGCCGCCCTCGAGACGGTCCTCAAGGTGTCCGCCTCGACCCCTGCCGACCTCAAGGCTGCCGCTCAGGAGTTCCTCAAGGCCGGCCTCAAGGCCGAGGCGATGGCCGCGTACGAACGCACGATAAAGGAGCATCCGAAGTCAGCGGACGAGGCCCGCGAACCCCTTGCGGACATCGCGGTCGAGACCGGCAATCCAGGCCAGGCGTTCGACAACTACCTCGATCTGCTTTCCCGGAACGCCGGATCGAAGGACGTCTTCCAGAAAGCCTTCGCCATCGCATCGGCTTCGGCGGTGCAGAATCCGCCGGAGGCCGTGAAGCAGTACGTGAGGCTCAGCGTCAAGGCCAGGAACGGCGACAACCTCAAGTGCCTCCTTGCGGTGGCGGACCTGCACGCCGTCGAGAAAGACGCCGGCCGCAAGGCCGAAATCCTCAAGACCGCGACCCAGGCCATCAAGGACCTCCCCCACGCCGACCGCCAGAGAATGCTCGCTTCCGCCGCGAAACTCGTCGACCCCGCCTCGAAGGAGGCGGGCCTTCGCATGCACCAGTTCCTCTCGTCCCTCTTCCCCGAACCTCCTGCTCCTGCCCTCACCGCCGACTCGGCCCCGGCGGACTGGACCGTGGCAAGGGAGACCTGGATCACCAGGCTCAAGGCGGTCGAATAGCCCGTGCGGCCGGGAGGTCGGATTGGGCCAAGTCCAAGGATCACCGGGTTGTGGTTCCCAATCCAGTTTTCGGTTGTATCATATGTGCTGTTTCCGGACGGACGTTTCCGACAGGGGGCAACCGGATGATTAAGGGAGAGCTTCCCACGTGGAAGGAGAAGAAGCAGCTCCTCTACGACCGGGAGATTGAGGTCGATCCCGCCTACCTGGCGGAGATCGGGACCCGCCTCGAGAAGGCGGGAAGGTTCACCGACGCGCTGGAGTTCTTCCATCGGGCGGGCAGGAGCGACGGGATGGACCGGCTCAGGGCCGGGGCGATTGAGCGGGGCGACTTCTTCCTGTACAAGCGCTGCCGCGACCTGGCGGGGCTCGGGCCCGACGCTGCGGAGGCCGGCCGGCTTGCTGCCAGCGCCATGGCCCGCGGCACGTTCTCCTACGCCATGCGGGCGTGCGCGGCGATAGGGGACAAAGCGGGCGAACAGGCCGCCAGGGACCGGCTCCGGGAGGTCCTCCCGGACGCGGGCATCATCTTCGAGACGGACGAAAAAGAAGAGGAGAAGTGAGCCTCCCCGAAGCCACCCCCAGCGAAACACAGGGCGGGCAGGCCGCGAAAGGGGACCTGACAAGCGGCAACATCACCCGCCACATATTCACTTTCGGGCTGCCGCTCGTCCTCGCGATGATTCTCCACTCCCTGCTCAACATCGTGGACATCTACATCGTGGGGAAGATGTCCTCCCCGGACAATCCCAACATCGGATCCCAGGCGATGGCCGCGGTCCACGTGGCGAGCATCATAAACATCTCGGTGATGGTAATCGTGAACGGGATTTCGGTGAGCTCCATCGCCCTGATATCCAGGTTCTTCGGCGAGAAGCGGTTCGAGGACGCCAACGAAGTGGCGCGGCAGTCGCTGCTCCTCATGCTCGTGCTTTCGATTCTCTCGTGCGCAATCGGGTTCGCCTTCACCGGCCCGCTGGTCAAGCTCATATGCGGGGAGAGCACGGGGCCCGTATACGACATGGCCTACGTCTACCTGCTGATAATGTTCGTCGGCGCTTTCACGATGTTCTTCCTCCTGCAGATAACCGCGGTGCTCAGGGCCGCCGGGCAGTCGCTCTGGCCGATGATTCTCCTGGTCGCCGCCAACTTCCTCAACATCGTGCTGGACATATTCCTGATTTTCGGCGTGTGGATATTCCCGAAATGGGGAGTCGCGGGCGCCGCATGGGCCACTGTCATTGCGCGCGGCATCTCGATGGCCGTCGGCTTCGCGCTCCTCCTCAGGGGCAACCAGAGGATTTCGCTGGCAATCAGCAGCCTCAAGCTGGACCTGACCACGTGGTGGCGGCTGCTGAAAATCGGGATGCCCAGCACGGCGCAGCTCACGGTGAGGATTCTCCCGATGTGGTTCCTCACAAGGATGATTATGGACTGCGAGAAGAGCATGCTTTCGCGGAGGGCGATTGAGTCGGAGGGCATACTCAGCGGCGCCTTCGCCGTCGGCATCCGGGTGGACATGCTCGCACTTTTCGGCGCCGCGGGCTGGGGCGCGGCCGCCTCCACGCTCGTGGGCCAGAACCTCGGAGCCCGGAACCCGGGCCGGGCGTCCGCCAGCGGGTGGCTCACAACGGCCTACAGCTCAGCAATGATGGCCGTCGTAGCCGTCATCTGCATGATCTTCTCCGAGGACGTCATCTCGGTCTTCGACTCCAACCCGGAGGTGATCAAGCTCGGATCGGAATACCTCGGAATCGTCTGCTTCTCCTACGTCTTCGTGGCGGTCGGCGTGGTCCTCTCCAGCTCCCTCAACGGCGCCGGCAGCACCAAGGTGCCCCTCCTAATCGACTTCGCCGGATACGGAATCATCCAGCTCGCGCTCGCACTCTCGCTCACCGGCAGGACCGTATTCGGCATGCCGGTCGACCACAGGGGAATCTACTGGTCCATGGTCCTGACCCACATCCTGGTGGCGGGGGTCTACGCCGCATGGTTCAAGGTCGGCCGCTGGAAGGCCATAAAGCTCTATTGAGCCGCCGCATGCGCGATTGCCCCTTGAAATCCCCCTCCACGGCCGTTATCCTTTCATCTTGTCCGCAATCCAATGTCCGTGTGGAGGTGATCCATGAGGCGAATCGGCCTGATTGTCATGATGGCGGCGGCTTTCCTGGTCCAGCAGCCGGCGTGGGCCGCGGAAAAGGAGATGCTGGAGAAGATTAGGGAGGACATCAAGGGGAGGAAGATATTCAACCCCTCGGAGCAGACGCCGGAGGCGAAACGGCCGGTCATCACCGACGACGGGCCCGTGTCGCCCCTGGACGGCAGCCCGCTCGAGGTCCTCTTCCTCAAGGCCGACAAGGAGAACCCCTCGGCGGTCAAGATAGCCGCGTTCTGGTCACCCGCCGGGAACGTCTACTGGACGTTCGTTTGGGGCGGGCCCTCCAGGCTGAGCGTCCTGAGCGGCCCCTTCGACCTGAGGACCGTGACCCTGGACATGGTCCGGAAGGCGATTGAGAAGCTCATCACCGCGGACGACAGCTTCGGCTTCTACGACGGGCAGTTCGCGGAAATCGAGAAGATGGGCAAGGCCGCGGTTCCCTGGCTGTTCGAGCTGTTCCGCGACGAGTCGAACCGCAAATCGGTGCGCGTCCTGGCCCTGGAGGCGCTGGGCGACATGAAGGACAACTCGGTGATACCCAAGCTCAGGGAGCTGATTCACAACCCGAGCTACAGCGATCACCAGAACCCGATAGCGTTCACCCTGGCGAAGCTCGGGGACCACACGTACTCCGACATCATCATCGAGCGGTACACGAACTACGTCCGCACGAACGAAGGCAATCAGAAGGCGCAGGCGGCGGGATACGCGGGGCTGGCGCACGCGTACTCGAGGCTCAAGGAGCACCAGAAGGCGGTCGACTGCTACAAGAAGGTCCTCGAGCTCGAGGACGAGGACAAGGGCGGAGCCTACTACAACCTGGCCTGTTCGCTCGTGAAGCTGGGCAAGCACGACGAGGCAATCGAAGCCCTGCGCAAGTGCGCCGAAGAGGGATACGACGACTGGAAGTGGATGCTGATGGACGGCGACCTCGCGCCGCTGAGGGAGCTCCCGGAATTCAAGAAAGTCATCGAGGAAATCAAGAAGAAGCAGAAGAAATAGCCTCTTCCGGCCGGGCAAGGCTTCCCGGGCCGTTTCCCGTCGCCGGCCCCGCCCCGCGCGGGCGGGCCGGATTGCCCGGCTAGCGCGCCGTGAACCGGCGCATCTCCGACACGGCTTCCGAAGCGTCCGCTCCGAACCCGTCCGCGCCGATTTCCTGGGCGAACTGGCGGGTCACCACCGCGCCGCCCACCAGGATTTTCTGCTGCAGGCCCTCCCTCTTCATGAGAAGCACGGTCTTCTCCATTTCAATCATGGTCGTGGTCATCAGCGCGGAGAGGCCTATCACGTCGGGCTTCTCCCGCCACGCTGCCTCGATTAGCTTCTCCGCCGACACGTCCTTGCCCATGTCCACGACTTCGAAACCGTGGTTCTCGAGGATTGCCGAGACGATGTTCTTGCCGATCTCGTGGATGTCGCCGCGCACGGTGGCGATGATAATCTTTCCGCGGCTCTTGAACTCCCCCGGCTTGAAGAGCGACTTGAGGTGCTTGAAGCCCTTCTGGACCGCTTCCGCGGAGAGCACCATCTGGGGGAGAAAAAGCTGCTTCTTGTTGAAGAGCACGCCCACTTCCTCGAGCGCAGGCACGAGGATTTCCCTGATGACGGCCATGGGCTCGACCTTGGCCTCGAGAAGCTTCCGGATTCGGTCCACAATCACGTCGCCCGCGCCTTCGATTACCGCGGCCCTCAGGAGATCCCTCGCGGACCTGCCAGGCCTCGCCGCCTTGAGGTGCCCCGCGCCCCGGCGCCTCTTCCTCACGGCTCCGGCCTCCCTTTCGGAGAGGAACCTCCTCGCATACGGGTCGCGTCCGAGCACCAGGTCGGCCGTCCTGAGCGCGGACCTGACCTGCTCGGCGGCGGGGTCAATCATGGGCAGGTCGAGGCCGCGGGAGAGCGCCATAAGGAGGAAGTGGGCGTTGACCGCGCCGCGGCCGGGCAGGCCGTGCGACACGTTGCTTATGCCCATGAGGGTCGACACGTTCAGCTCCTCCTTTATGAGCCGCAGCGCGTCCAGCGTCACGCCCGCGCCGGCTCCGCCAGGCGATCCGGCCGCCATGACGAGCGGGTCGATGAACAGGTTCGAACGCTTGATGCCCATGGACAGGGCGAAATTCACGATTTTCCTGGCGGCCTCCAGCCTGCCGACGGCGGTCTCCGGTATGCCGTTCTCGTCCAGCGCAAGGCCCACCACGGCCGCGCCGAACCTCCGCGCGAGAGGCAGCACGGCCTTGAGCCTGGCCTCGTCCGCGGTGACCGAGTTCAGGAGCGCCTTCCCCTGGACCTCCTTGAGCGCGGATTCCATCACCGCGGCGTCCGATGTGTCGATGCACAGAGGGACGTCGACCCTCGCCTGCACTGCCGCGAGCGCGTGGACCATGGCGTCGGCCTCGCGGATGCCGTGCGATCCGAGGTTCAGGTCAAGGACCTCAGCCCCGGCCTCGGCCTGCTTCTGGGCCTCGTCGGCGAATACCGACCACTTCCCGCGCTTCGCCGCCTCCCTGAGCTCCGGGTTCGCGCTCGGGTTCATCCGCTCGCCCATGAAGGGCGTCGGCCCCCCGACTCCCGTCACGACGACCTTCCTCCTGCCGGCCAGCACTGATCCCAGGACCGCCGCCCTCTGCGCCGGCCTGAGGCCCTTGACGGCCTTCCTGATTGAGGCGATGTGCTTGGGGGTGGTGCCGCAGCAGCCGCCTATCACGTTCACGCCGGCCTGCGCGAACTTCACGGCGTACTTCGCCATGACAGCCGGCGAGCCCGGGTAGACCGTCTTGCCGGACCTCAGGACGGGAAGGCCGGCGTTCGGCTCCACGACGACCGGCAGGTCGGTCCATTCGGCCATTTTCCTGGCCACCGGCAGCATGTCCTCCGGCCCGGAGCTGCAGTTCGCGCCAACCCCGTCGATGTCCATCTCGCCGAGCACCGCCGCCACGGCTTCGGGGCCGGCGCCGGTGACCGTGAGCCCGCCCTGGCTGAAAGTCATGAGCGCCACCACGGGCCCGTCGAAGGCGTCCCTCGCGGCGAGCGCCGCGGCCTTCACCATCCTCAGGTCGTCCATCGTCTCGAGCACGATGAGGTCCACTCCCGCGGCAGCAAGCGCGACCGCCTGTTCGAGGAAGACCTTGTAGG
>JBFZBV010000419.1:0-3389 GCA_041308285.1 Planctomycetota bacterium
TGTTCAGAAGCGGGAGGCGCAGGATCCTCGACCGGGAAACAGGACTCGGGACGCGGAGGGCTCGGGGCTGAACACTCCACACTCCACTCTCTACACCGGCACGGAGCACGAGTACGCCCCCGTCCGCGTGTCCGTGTTCATCGACCGGAACGCAGACGAGGCCGTGGACGCAACCCTCTATCGGGACGGGGAGATCCCCCCGGGATTCGTCCAGGTTCCCGCGGGCAAGTTCATCTACCAGGGCGACAAGGAGACCCAGTCGTCTCTGCCCAAGGAGATGAAGGAAATCGACGACTGCTTCATCGCCAGGTTCTCGATTACATGCCGGGAGTACGCGGAATTCCTCGACGACCTGGCCTCGAGGGACCCGGCGGAAGCGAAGCGCCGCATTCCGCGCGGCTCCTCGGCATCGGGTTTCTATTGGCCGCAGGATGCCGAAGGGAAGGTTCACATACCTACTGAGGAATGGATTGCCGCTGCGCCCCCCGAGCTCGCGAAGCAGGCGGCGAAACTCGAACTGTGCCCGATATGGTGGAAAGAGGACTGGCCCGTGTTCTCGGTGTCCTGGGAGGATGTGATGGCCTTCGCCACGTGGAAAACCAGGCGCTCGGACCGCCTGTTCACGCTGCCTCACGGCACCCAGTGGGAGAAGGCGGCCCGCGGCGCTGACGGCCGATACTTCCCCTGGGGCAGGGAATTCGACGCATCGTTCGCCAACACGAACCATTCCCACGAGAAAGGCAAGCGGCCTGCTCCGGTGGATTCCTTCCCGTTCGACGAGTCCCCTTACGGGGTGCGGGGGCAGGGAGGCAACTGCCGGAACACCTGCCTGAACGACGGCGGAGAGAGGTATGGAACATGGCGGCTGTGCCACGGCGGCGTCTGGGCGCTCACGGGCTTCTACAGCAGGTCCTCGTACGTCTCGGGGGACACGAACACGTTCGTCCACCACACCCAGGGCGGACGGCTCGCATGGTGCCCGCGGTGCGCGACTCGGACTCGGAATCCCAAGGCCGATTCGAGAACCGCTTACTGAGGGTACACGCTGATATTCGCGCGAATTCGACTCTGAGACCGCCGGCGCATTTCCGAAGACGCTGGAAGATTGCGGTCCGCCCCGGAGCAATCATTCAGCGAGTTCAGCTCCATCAGCGGTTTCAGGGTCCATCGGGAAGCAGGGGCCGGGCCGGCTTCATCTGCCTTCCGAACCGCCCTGGGCTTCTTTCTGGATTTCCTCCGCGAGCCTCTTGAGACGGTCGACCATGAGCGCGCTGAGCTCGGACACGGCCTTTGTCCATGCTTCCGGACCCATGGAGGCCGCCGCCTTCGCCGAGAAATCGGCCCATCCCCCGGCGCCGGCCCTCCTGCTTTCCGATTCGAGATACTCCTGGAAATCCACGTTGCCCCGTTTTTCCGGCTTCGAAGCCTTGTAGGCCGCAGCCCACGCATCCACGGCTTTCATGTAGACTTCCTTCACCTTGTCCGGCCGGCTCCAGCCTGCACCGGTCGAGGAGGCGATTTCTATCGTCACGCGGTTGCTGAAAGCTCCCATGCTGCCCGTGGAATGCCTGCAGGCCGCGCAAATCCTGATTTCGTGCTTCCCGGGCGCCAGATCGAGCGGTTTGCCGCCGGGGCCCTCCCAGGACGATCCGAGACTGATCCGGACGGGATGCGACCTGGATCCGGCAGGAAGGGGCGCAAAGGGCGCCCCGGCCGATCCCTTCCAGGAGCAGCTCCTTCCGTCCGCCTCGAGGCTCCAGCCCCTCTGATCCTCAGGAACGCGGACTTCCATGCCGGATCGGTTCCACAGCTCCGCCACGAGTACAGGCTCGTCGCCCTGCGCCCAGCGGATCCTTTCCGCGCGCATCCTGCACCAGACGTCGCTGCGCCCCACCCAGGGCGGGTCCGAGACAGCCTGATCAGCGGGCCGAGGCGCTCCCTCCGGCCACGACTGGAACGCCGCATGGAGGATCCGGAACCCGCCGTCGGGATCCACGGCGCGGCGGAGCCGGACCGCGTGCCGACCGTGGGACGCGAAGGTCAGTTCGGAATACAGATCATCCGAGATGTTGAAACGCCAGCGGAAGCCCACCGGGACGAGGGGCACCAGAATCCTGCCGCCCGCGTCGGAAGGGCCCGATTCCGAAAGAACGCCGCTCGCAGGAGGCATGTCGTCGCCGTCAATCCAGATTTTGACTCCGGATACGGGTTTGTCATCCTCGTCCGCCAGGATGACCTCGACGCTGGCCGCCCGGAGAAGGGTGAAGTCGATTCGCCTCGGCTGCCCCGGCAGGACGATTCTTGCGGGATCACTTTTGAAACGCTCTTCCGGCCCCGGCATGCTGCTAGCCATGAGAAGATCTCCCTGCCGGCAGAGGTTCTTCTCGAAGTACCCGTCCTTGGAGACGGATATGACAGCGTACTGTACGCCGACACCGCCTTCGATTCGCATCCCCGGCCGGAATGCGATGCGGTAGTTGCCGCCGGAGTCAGTGACGGCGTTCCCGGTCGGCATCAGGGTTCCCCACCCGCAGTTCGCGCGCACGGCCGCGCCTTCCACGCCCCGGCCCCCGGCGTCGGTCACCGTGCCGAATGCGACCCACTCCCCGCCGTCGTCCCCGGCATGGACGAGGGCTGCCGCGAAGAAGAGGGCTGCCACCGCAAGTGACGTGATTTTCATGGGTTAGGTCCTCACAAGCTCCCCCGGTCCGGCGCTTCCCGCGCCGCGCAGGCATCCCCGACCAAGGGGTTCTGCACATACAGACGCAATCGCCCGGGAATCGTCCCGCGGATTCCGGGGCGTGTTCCATCGCCGGGGCCGCCGTCGTATAATCCGGCTCGCATGGGCCTGATGGCCGTTGCGGGCGAAGGAAAAACAATGCCGATTGAAACCGACCGACCGTCGTCCGGCTCCCCGGAGCCGCTTCCCGCCGGGCATCCGTCGTATACGGAAGAGAACGTCGTCATGATAAGCCTGGCCGTGAGGGAGCGCCTCATCGACTCCGCCATCCTGCCTGAAGTCGCCCGGAAGACACGCGAGTCAAGCGGCGTGCCCCTCGGCCGCTTGCTGCTCAGGGACGGGATTTGCAGCACGGAGCAGGTGCAGAATCTTATCTCCTTGATGCCTTCCAAGCTGGCTTACTGCCCCGCATGCAGGAACACGCGTGCGACTTGCCGGCCACTGGAAGCGTCGCACTGCGGATCCTGCGGATCCGGGCTCGTTCTGCTGGAATTCGAGGATGAGGCCGGCCGCCGCCCGATTGCCTTGACGGTCTCTCAGCGGTACGAGGCGCTGGAGGAAATTGGCAGAGGAGGTCTCGGCAGGGTGCTGGCGGGCAAGGACCGCGTGCTCGGCCGCGAGGTGGCCATCAAGGAGATGCACGAGGGAC
>JBFZBV010000420.1:0-5012 GCA_041308285.1 Planctomycetota bacterium
CCTGCCGGATGTACCCGGCCGGGACCGTGAAGCACAAGGGCAGGCTCATCCTGCCGTTTCCCAGGCGGACATCGAAGGCCTGGGCGCCGAGGCATGCTCCGTTCCCGTTCCAATAGACGAATCCCGGGACGGAGAATGGCGATCCGCATCTCACCGTCGCCCCGTCTCCATTCTCGTTCCAGGAAATCGAGCCTTCTGCAGGAGCGGAGGGGTCCCCGAAGACGGCAATGAGGGTCCTTGCAGGCGCCATGTCGGGGACTGGAAGGATTCCGGCCTGGTCCTGGATAATCCTGAGCCCGTTTTCGAGCTGCGCCCTCGCGCGCAGTTCCTTGAGCGGGAAGAACCTCCCGCCGGCCTTCTCGATTTCCGCGGCGTCCCCCGGGGGGAGCGAATCTGCGGCCTCCTTGCCATCGAAGAAGAACGGCCTGACAAGCTGCTCCGCCAGGTATTCATGGCTCAGGCCGCTCAAATACCCGTTGCGAGCCTCGTCACGGCAATGCAGCTCAAGTACGTCGCCCTGCTCGATCCTGAATGTCAGGCGCGTGCGCATCCAGGCGGTTTTGACGGTCTTCCGGGTAACGGATTCAATGCGGGTGTCCGGCCTCAGCCATCTGTGGCCTTCGCGGCGGAGCCGCTCTGAAATCTCTTCCCGCGGATATACGCTCAGGAATGGCTCCTCGGATATGTGAATCGGCATTGGCTTGCCGTCCAGCTGCTGCTGTTCGCTCGCATCAATGAAGATTGACCGCACGGGATCAAAGGAATGCTTTACCGCCTCTTCTCCGGGCACCGCAGGCAGAAGCCTGTCGCGGAGCATCCGATTGCCTCTCTCCGTCCTGTTCAAATCGCGCAAAGTCGCATTCCCAAGGACGGCGGTTCTTTCGCCTACTTGGAAAATCCCTAAAACGGCCAGGTTGTCGAGCATCGGAGATATGACCGGATTGGGATCCGGCACGGCAAGGATTTCCGAGAAGATTCTGGAGATGGGGATTCCGTTCCATCTTGCGTCGCCAGCGAGGCGCTCGTGGACCCGCAGCATCATCCATTCGAAGGCGGTGGCGACTCTAGGGGTCTGGTGGATGACCGTGCTTTCGAATTGCAGCACCGGGAACGAAACGTCCGTCGAGGCGATGTCCATCGTCATTTTCTCCTTTTCCAGGCGGCCTTCCATTCCCGCCATTCGGCCGCGCTCATGACCTTCCTGCACTCCAGGAATCGCCCTCCCCTGAGGATTTCATCGATTATTGCGCGGTACACGTGCCTCTCCGTCCATCCTTCACAATCCATATTCGGCATTCTTACAGGATAGCGGTGGAGCATTTCCTTGGCCCCGAACACGACCAGCAGTTCCTGGGCGCGCGAGAAAGCCACGTTGATGCGCTCGAACTGGGCTATGTGCGCGCCTGAGAGCGCCCGTGCGCGATCCTAGTTGCGGACCACGCTCACGAGGATTATCGGCCTTTCCTTTCCCTGGAAGCGGTCGACGGGGTTCACGTCGACCTGGATTGCTTCGAAATCCTTCCTGCCCGCCATCCTGTGCCTCTCCCTGATTGCCTCCCTGATGCGGCGGACCTGCAATCCGTAGAATGAAATCACGCCCGCCTGCTTCCGCTTCGCAGGGCCGAACCCCAAGCGCAGGCTGGCCGCGTCGATGTCGTCCAGGGTCTTGGCGATGAGGGCGGCCTCAAGGTCGTTGCACGCGCTCGTGCTGGTCTCGGGGCGCTGCTCCTCGAACATGCTGCCCTCGGGGTCGAAGGACGTGTCTATGAATACGGCCTGCCATGAGGGCTCGACATACGGGCGCCCGTCCGCGCCCGCGAGCGCCAGGCCGTGGAAGTGCCTCCGCGGATCATGCTCGGGAGGCACGGACTCCGAGTCGGGCAGCAACAGTTTCCGCTCGTAGAAATGGTTGACCACGTCCATGACCTGGGGCGGCATCCTGTACTGCACGCGCAAGGTGGCCTTGATTTCCTTGGGCGCTTTCTCGAACCCCTCCTTGAACATGCCAGCGGTGACGAGCTTCCGGAACCGTTCGAAGCTTTCGGCGGTGATTTCGCCGCCGTTCCCTTCGGCCTCCTGCTCCTCGCTCTCGTGAACCGCGTCTTCCCAGGAGCCTGCCCTCTCCCTGAACAAGGGCGGAAGCTGGCGGTGGTCTCCTACGAGAATTGTCGTGCGCGCCAGGGTCATGGGCATGAGAAGCTCCGGGGGCGTGGCCTTGCTCACCTCGTCCACGATGGATACGTCGAAATGGACATGCCCGGAATCCTCGAGAGTGCGCCGTTTTTCATTGCAGGTCACGCCCACGACGTTGCAGGCCCTGAAGTAGTCGTCCTGGAAATGGACTCGGTCGTTGGCGAGCCGGCCCTTGTCCTCCAAATCCCGGGTCCACTCGAGCAGAAGGTCTTCCCATGCGTTCCTCAGGCCGTGCTGGCCATCGAGCCACGCCTGGTCTTCTGCGAGGGCTTTCTCCACGATTGCCCTGAATTCTGAGAACCTGCCTGCGGCGTGGGGCCGGGGAAATGATTCCGCGGCGGACCTCTCCTTAATCAGCTCTTCGAACTGACCGGCGAGGTCCTTTTCTCTTGCGGCGGCGGTCTCCAATTCCGCTTTATTCAGACGAAGGCCACGGTCAATCTTGTCGAGCGCGGCCTCGTCGATTCGAGCGCCGCCTGCAAGCTTCTCGAATTCCTTCTGCGCAGCAACCCTGGCCGACGCCAGGCCCTGTTCGATGACATGCTGCGCCCCGGGAATTCTGGACAGGACGCCATTGATGGCTGCCGCAGCCGCCGCGCCGTGGAGAGGGAGGTGCCTTTCGCTGCGTTTGTTGAACACGCGCCTATAGAAATCCGGGGCCAGGCCCGCCTTAGTTGTCCTGAGCTTCTTTTCCCTGGCCTTCAGTTCCTTCCAACAAGGAAGGAGGGACCCGTCCGCTTGCATAGCTTCTTCTACGCGTTCGAGTTCCCTTGCGATTCTACCCAGCTCGGAGATTGAGGCAGCGTCATGCGCAGTCCCTCTCGGATATTCGCCGAGCAGACGCGAATCGTTCTCCAATCTCGGAACGTCTTCTGATTTGAAGGCGCTCCAGCGGACGAGGAAGTCCCTTGCAAGCCCGGACCGCACTCCCGCCGATTCAGCCCTCCTGGTTTTCCAGGCAGGATTCAAATCAATCCCTTCTGTCAGGACCAGAAGACTCTCCAAGGGGGCCAGGACGCCATCGAAAAACGCGTCCAGCAGCTCGTCCGGAAGCAGGTAATCGGATTCCTTCCCGCCATCGAGGTGCGCGATGAAACGCTCGAGCGAATCCGCCGCTTTCTGCTGCGCTCCGGCGGATTCGATGCGGTCCGCTTCCGCGCGGCGGATGCGCTCGAGATTGGCGCGCTCACGGTCGAGGATTCTCATCCTCTCCGCGGCCTCCTTCAAGTCGCCGTGCATGATGTCCGCGGATTCGAGCCACTTCCTGCGCGAGACGATTCTAGCCTCCGCGTCCTGCCAGAGGCTGATGGTCGCGTTCCTGCACTTGCGCGCTATCGCTGAATACCATGTCCCTAGGGCGTTCTCCTTGGCGAACGGCAGTTCCTGGTCAATTTTTTCGTCCTTTCCAAAACGTACGGCCCTGATTGCTGGATCATGGACGAGTTTTTCGAGGGCGTTGTCCACGGCCAGGTTCGCCTGGGAAGAGATGAGCACTTTTTTCCCCCTGCGCACGAACTGGTACGCCGCCTCGCCGATGACCGTGCTCTTCCCGGTGCCCGGAGGACCCTGGACGAGGCAGAGATCAAGCGCGGAGACCATCTTGCGAACGGCTTCCTTCTGCGATTCGTTGAGGTTCGGATTGAGCCAGCCATCAATCTCGCCGAGCGAAGCCGGCACGCTGGCTCTCGAAGCGTCGAAGAGGTAATAGGTGAGGAAGGGGGCCTTCCCCGACTTCTCGAGGTTGTTGATCTCGCTTCGCTGGCGGCGAATCAGGGCAAGGTCCCCCTGCGCGCACAAAGCAAGAAAACCCTGTGCGGGAAACCAGGATGCGGTCCTTTCTGCTGCGTCGTCGGCCCCGGAATCCGCCAGCCTGTCGTGGCTGTTCTGCATATCCTCCGACAGCTCGAAAAGCATTGCCCGGGCAACAGGCGAGTCCCATCCGGGACCGTCCTCGCCGCGGATTGTTTCAGGGACGGTTGCTTCTTCGACGCCCCTCATGCTTCCGAGTTCCACGACGCGGCCATGGTCGCTCTCGTTGAACTCGAAAGTCCAAGGCTTCCGGGAGTGCCCGAGTTCAAATGCTTTTACATCGTCCTTTCTAAAGCTGGCACGGGCTTTCTCGAATGCCTCCCGGCTCTCCGCGACCGCCAAGAACCGGGCGAGGCCTTCTTCCGTTATTTCGACCGAAACGTAGCGGAGGCCCTGAAGCCGATTTTTCACCAGCTTCTCCCTCCAGTCCAGGTACGCGAGCCATTCGTCGAGTCTCCTCATCGTCTCTACTGAGATTGGCGGGAGGCTTCCGACGAATGCGGGGCCTGGAAGCGAGTTCTGCCTGGGAGCTTGCGGATTCGGGCTTTCCTCGCGGGTCATGGCCACGGCCGTGACTTCCCTCTCGAAGGGCAGTGCCGGCGTGTCAGCGACCCAGGCAAGACGGTCGATTATCAGGGCCGGGTCTGCCGCCCCGGCAGGCGAGAGATGGCCCCGGACTGCGATTGATATGCCTTCCGGAAGGGCCGACTGCAGGCGGGGACCGTCGACCTTCGGCCGTATCGTGACGTCGGCGCGGCCTTCAACGAGGCTCGTGTTGCTCACGAAGCAGGTGACCGGAAGCCCATGTGGGAAGGCGAGATCAACGAAAGCCTCCAAGCCGTCCCGTCCTTCGCCGCATTCCGGGAGAAGGCGCGGCCCGAGGGTTTTCCTGAGAGCTGCCATTTGCTCTCTGAGAGGCTCCTTGTTGGGGTTTTCATCCGCGTTCCTGCGGAAGTCCAAGTAAAGGTTCGGGACGTCGATCATGTCTGCTCCAGAAAAACATTTCCTGT
>JBFZBV010000421.1:0-12323 GCA_041308285.1 Planctomycetota bacterium
CTGATTGCGGGCGCCCTGATCCTGTCCGCCGCATCCTTTTCGGGCGGAATCGCAGTGACGAACGCAATCGGCGGGCGGCGCGCGGCTGACGCGATTGCGCCTGATGGGGCGGTCGAATACGCAGCCCGGCCCGGCGGATCCGCTGCGGATGGCGGCCCTGCAGCGGCCGCTGCCGTAGGCGGGGCTCCGGCGGACGGCATGACAGCCGTCTCCGGCGGCGAAACCTCGTCGGGTTCGGGTCCGGCCGATTCCGGCTCCGGGGGCGGGTCGGGTGACACGGCAGCAACCGACGCCGGGGACGGAAAGACCAGGGAGCTCAGCCTGGACGAGAAGCTCCACGACGCGGTGGAGAGGGGTGACCTCGACGCAATCTCGGCCCTTCTCGCCCAGGGCGCGGACATCCACTCCGTGTTCAACGGCGCGACACCGCTGACACTGGCAGTGTCCAGGAACAATCCTGCCGTCGCGGAGCTACTGCTTTCGAAAGGGGCGAGGCCGAACGACACGGACGGCATGGGCTTTACTGCCTGCATGATAGCCGTGCGTCTCGGCCACGACCGGGTCGCGAGGGTCCTGCTCGAGCACGGCGCCGACGTCCATCGCACTTTGAATGACGGCATCTGGAACGCGCTCGCGTTCGCAATCGACGAGGGCAGGACCGAGCTCGAGCGCGAGCTCCGCTCCCGCGGCGCCACGATTCCGCCGGACCGCGAGGCGACCATAAGGCTTTTCCATGCGGCGAGGTCCGGCGACATGGTCCTGGCGGAGCAGTGCCTCGCCGCCGGGGCGGACGTGAACGCGAAGAACTACTGGGGCTACCCGATTCTGACCGAGGCTGCACATGGCAAGCGCCCCGAGATGGTCAAATTCCTCGCAGGGCGGGGCGCGGAAGTCAATTCCAAGGACGCGGGGTACACGCCGCTGTTCACGGCCGTGTACGACTCCGCTGCGTCGGAAGGCGAGGAGCTCGATCGGCGCATGGAGGTCATCCGCGTACTCATGGACGCCGGCGCCAGACCGGACTTCCCGGGAGGATACTGGAATTTCAACCGGACCCCGTTCGAGTGGGCGGTGGAGCACAGCGAGACGGCAATCCTCGAGTGCTTCCTGTCGCGCGGGTCGGACCCGGACATGGTCTTCGCGTCGGACGAGATGCGCAGGCCGGCGATTGTCGCGGCGGCGAACCTCGGCAACCTCGCGATGGTCGAGCTGCTCCTCAAGCACGGGGCGAATCCCAACAGCAGGGATGCCAAGGGGAACACTGCGCTGGCCGCCGCAGAGATGAACGGATTCGACAGGATTGCCGAGGTCGTAAAGAAGGCAGGCGGCAGGTGAGCCGCTCTCAGGCGGGGTCCGCAGACTGGCATGGCACGCGCGGGATTGCAGGAGGTCGATATGGCAAGATCATACAGGAAGAGCGGAGTACCCGTCCTGGCGCTGGCGTGCGCCTGGGCGGCGATGCTGGCTCTCGCGCCATGCGCGCTGGCGGCCAACGGGGACGGGACGGTGGTCAAGGGGGAGATTGGAAAGCGGCTGGATGAAGTCGTGGCGAGGGCGGGCGAAGGCGGATTCTGGGGAGCGGTTCTGGTGGCGCGCAAGGGGGAGGTTCTCCTCGCGAAAGGATACGGCGCAGCCGATTACAAGACCCGCCGGAACGACACGAGGACGCTGTTCGAAATCGCTTCCACGAGCAAGCAGTTCACTGCCGCCGCGGTGCTCAAGCTCGAGATGGAAGGCAGGCTATCCCTCTCCGACACCCTCCAGAAATTCTGGAAGGACGCGCCTGCGGACAAGGCTCGCGTGACCGTCCTCCACCTCCTCACTCACACGTCCGGCATCGACCAGAACCTGGGCATACCGTACGCGTCGCCCATGTCCCGGGAAGAATTCGCGAAGCATATCCTCGGCCCGCCGCTGGTGTCGGAGCCGGGCGAGAAATTCGCGTACTCGAACGCGTGCTATGCCCTCCTCGCGGCAATAGTGGAGATTGCCTCCGGGACTAGCTTCGAGAAGTACTGCCACGAGAAGCTGTTCAAGCCCGCAGGGCTGGTCGACACCGGCTTCGTCCAGGACGGCAAGCTGGACGCGAAACGGGCCTCGTCCCGCGAGTGCGAGTGGTACCCCGGGGCCACGGCGGTCAACTGGTGCTGGAGCTGGGGCTACCGCGGGATGGGCGGCGTCGTCAGCACGGTGTACGACATGTTCCGCTGGGACCGCGCGCTGCGGACCGAAAAGGTGCTGAACGCCAAGGCGATCGAGAAGTACTACACGCCCCTGAGATCGGGCTACGCCCTGGGCTGGATGGTCGACATGACCGAATCCGGCTCCAGGCGCGTGTCGCACGCGGGCGGGGTTGCGGGGTTCGTCGTGAACTACCTGCGCGACCTCGACGACGACATCGTCGTCGTCGTGCTGTCCAACGGCAAGACGGACGTGCACGGGATCTCGAACGGCCTTGCGGCGCTGCTCGTGGAGAAGCCGAAATTCCGCGTCTTCTTCGACCTCTCTTCCGCGGACGGGAACGGGAGGATAATGAATCTGGGCTCGGCGGCCTCGTGGGAGGCGAGGAAAATCAAGGGCGGCGTGGCGCTGGCCCTCGGGGATCGCAGGAAGAAGGCCGCCGTGGCGCTCATCGAGCTTCCGGACGCCGCCGCGAGGAGCATCGCGTTCCGCCTGAACGCGCTGCTGGGGCCGCCGGGCAAGGCCGCGGAAAAACTGGAAATGGAGGGCGGCGTGTACCTCAATCCCTACGAGCTGGACAAGGGCCGTCTGACCCTCGAGAAGCCCTTCGACATCCTGATTAGGCTTGCGGCCCCGGCTGAAGGGTCCCCAGCTGCGAACGACGGCCGGGTGGAGCTAATCTTCCAGGACGGCGAAGCCCGCGAATGGCCGATAATGTCGAGCATGGACCCCGGCGCCGCTCGGAAGCTCGCCGAGGACCTGGCCAAGGCGTCGGGAAAATGAGACGCGGCGCGCCTCCGGCCCCACTCGGCCCGCGTGCCGTCGCTTCGACACTTTGACAATTGTGCAAATGTGCAATCGTGCGCCTCGGCATCCTCGGAGGAAGAACTGGCAGCCTGGGTCTCTCCCCGCACATATTTAAATCAATAATCAAGGTTTGACCCCCTCGCTTGCCTTGAGCCGGCGGAGGGGGTATCCTGGCCGCGCATGGGGGTCGCTTTACCGAAAAGCGGTGATCTCGACTGGTACTATTCGCTGGAGTGCCCGCGGTGCGGGGGCGAAGCCGCATGGGACGGCGGGACCGAGCTGTGGGACGGCCGCAGATGCCTCACGCTGGCCTGCCGGGGGTGCGGCTACAGGTTCGCGCACTTCAGCGGCCGGTGGGAAATCCTGTTCCGGGAGCAGGGCATGCCCGAGTTCAGGCCGGGGCGCATGAAGCCCGAATGACGCTCCCCCGCACGCCTCCCTACCCGGCACAGGTCGACGGCAGGACGCAGAGGCGGAACCCGTAATTCTGCTCGACCGATGCAGGGGGATAGGCGTAGCGCGTCGTCGACTTGGTGAGGTACCCGGTCACGAACCAGGCTCCGCCGCGGATGAGCCGCAGCGCGCCGTTCTGCACTTCGTCCATGCACCAGTCGCTGGCGTTGCCGCACAGCCCCCTCGCGCCGAAAGGGCTCTCGTCGGTGGGGAACGAATCGACCGGGCAGGGCCGGCATTTGCCTTCGTGGCTCCTTGCAGCGTTCATGAACGAGTAGTCCAACTGGTTCCCGAAGGGGTACAGCCTGCGATCCGCCCCGCGCGCGGACTTCTCCCACATCACTTCAGTGGGCAGCGAGGCGAGCACCCGCCGATTCTGCGTGAACCAGGCCGCGTAAGTCATCGCGTCGTCCCACGAAATGCCCATCACCGGCCAGTCCTCCTCCCACTCGACGGGCGACTCCCCCAGGCGCCTGGTTCCTTTCCGGTGCTTTTCGCCCGCCGTTGCGAGCCATTCCACGGTTGGAACGGCGTATTTACCGTCGCTGTCCTTGGGCCAGTAGTGCCCGGTCTTCTCGGCCGACCTCGGCACGCGCCGCGCCGCCTCCTCGGGGCGGTCAGCGGAAAGCGCATTGAGGAACTCGAGATACTCCCTGCACGTGACCGGGAACCCGGCGAGGAAGAAATCCGAGGTCTCCGCGACCTGCTTCGGCACGGAGGTGGGATTGGCCTTGTCGCCCTGGTACACGAATCTCCCGGCAGGGACCTGGACGAAGCCCTCCGGCACTTCGCCGTCGCGGAAGATTGTCAGCGAGACTTCTTCGCGCGCGTTCCTGCCAATCATCACCGGGACGCGCACCGGCGAATAGCCCTCCTTGGCGACGATGAGCAGGTAGGATCCCATGGGTATCTTCAGATGCCTGACGGGCGTCCTGCCGAGGTAGAGGCCTTCGGTCGGGCGGAAGGGAGACCCCAGGTCGTAAAGAGCGTCGAGTGTGGAGTGTAGGGTGTTCAGCAGTTGCTCGGGAGTTTGTCCTGGAGGGAATCGGTCATCCGCTGCAACTCCAGAATCTCTTCTTGCCTCCCCTCCCGGCGGCTCCTGATCCCGCCGGTCATCGCCTCTCTCCTTCTTCTCCACACTGGACACTCTGCACTCTACACCTGCCGATATGCCTCGTGGCATAACAGGCAGGAGCATCCTGTCCCTCTCATCGAAGCGGAAAAGCCACACGTCGGCCCCCTCGAGCGCCGCGGTGCGGCATGAGGAGCCGTGGGCCTTGAGAAGCAGCATTTCCCTGGGCTCGAGGTCCGGCCTGCCCCGCGCCCCCTCGGAGCCGCCTAGCCTGCGTCCGCTCATGGGGTGGTAGCCCGTCATCCCGCTGCAGGAGGAGTGCAGAGTGTCCAGTGCAGAGTGTTCGGAGGGCGCCTTCTGCTTCTCCACACCGGACACTCCGCACTCTACGCTGCCTGCGAGCTCGTCCGGAGAGACCCACCTTCCTTCGAGCAGGCAGCGGCACCTGTACTGCCGGGCGGACACGGCGAGCGTGCCGTCGCCTACGAGGCGGTCCGTGAACCTTCCTTGCGCATCGAGGGTTTCGACTATCCCCCGGAAGTGGACGATCTCTTTCCGGTCCTCCTTCTCCTCGGCGGCGAGGAACATCTCCCAGCAGAAATCGAGGAAGTCCCGCAGGACCTCCTCGTTGTCGTGCTCGAACGTCAGGGCCCGCCAGAACTCCCTTTCCACGGATTCCACGGCCTTGAGCGCCTCGTCCTCCAGCCTTTTGAGATCATCCTCCAGGCGCCAGCACTCCGCCTTCATGTGCGCAGGCCAGAACGCCTGCAGGCCAGCATTCGATTTTTCGAGCCGGATCCTGGCTCCTTCGATTTCGCGAATCAGGCTCGACGCGGAATTGCGGGCTTCCAGCGCCTTCTGGTGCAGCACACGGGCCTGGCTTCGCCTCTGCTCGAGCTCCTTCTCCCTTTCGAGGTATTTCTGCACGTCCTCGAATATGTCCATCACCCGGGGGTAACGGTCCGGCTTCCTGAATGCCATGGCCTTGAGCACGATTGCGTCCAGTTCCTGGGGTACGGGAATCGGGTAGTCCCAATCCACCTGCGTCTCCTTCGCGCGCCGGAGTTCGGACACGCGAGCCGAAGGCGGAGTGAGGCTGCCGGAGAGCACCTTGGCTATCACGTTTATGCCGGTCTCGCCCTCGAAGGGCGGCCTGCATGAAAGGATTTCGTACAGCATCGCGCCGAGGCTGTATACGTCCGACCGTTCGTCCACGTCGAGCACGCGGCCGTCGGCCTGCTCCGGAGGCATGTAGGACGGCGTGCCGATTATGTAGCCTTCCACCGTGATGGACGTGGGTTCCCGCAATGCGCCGTTCTCCAGGCCCCCGGCCGGTGCGCGTCCGGCAGGCCCCGCCTGATTCGAATCCCGCAATACGTTCAGGCCCACGGCCGTGTCGGTCCGCGTCGAGTCGAGGGTATTTGAACCAGGAGAACCAGTCTCCGCCGAAGCCCTCGCGTCGCCGTCCGCAGGCGAAGGCGGATCAGGAGAATCAGGCCTGGCAGAATCACGCGCCCTGAGCACCTTGGCAAGGCCCCAGTCCACCACGTAGACTTCCCCGAAACTGCCCACCATGACGTTCGCGGGCTTGAGGTCGCGGTGAATCACGCCGTGGTGGTGCGCCGATGCCACGGCAAGGCAGACGTCCTGGAAGATGCGGAGCAGGCGCGGGCGGGAGAACTCCCTGCGCGGGTCGGTTATCGCGCCTGAAGGAGAGTGTGGAGCGTTCGGTGTGGAGTGTTCAGTCCGCGCCTCCTGCTTCAGCTTCTCTACACTGGACACCGGACACTCTGCACTCTCCCAACGCCCCCTCTCCGCCGCCCTGATGATTTCCTTCAGATTCCGGCCCTCTATTCGGGTCATGACGAAATAGGGCACCCTGCGCCCCGGCCCGCCAGGGATGCGCCCGGGATCATCCCTGACGCCGATGTCGTGGACAGGGATTACGTTGGGGTGCGACAGGCGGCCGGCGATTTCGCCCTCCTTCATGAAGCGCCGGACGAGCTCCGGATCGGAGACCTCGAGCATCTCCTTAATCGCGACCTCGCGGCCGAGCACCGTGTCGGTGGCGGCGACGACCCTGCCGATGCCGCCCCTTCCAATCTCTCCCTTGAGCTTGTAGCGGTCTCCGCCCCTGCCCGGGGCGCTCGGGGGTTCCGACGGGGCGCCATCCTTGGCCGGGGCCGAGGCCATCAGGCTGCTCCTGATTTCCCCGTCGAGGGGCAGGAGCAGGAGGGATCCCTTGACTCCCTCGTCCAGGTTCAGTGAGGCGAAGCTCTCCTCGGGCCCGCCGGACTTCTTCACCTGCGCCTTGACCAGCGCCTCGAGCGCGGACTTCGCGTCCGGCGTCAGGTATCCCTTCCTCTCGAAGACCTTCAGGATGCTCTCGCTGCGGTCCGACGCCCAGAGCGCCCCGCACTCGACGAGCTGTTCCCTGGTGATGAAGTTCATCTGCAGCGCAAGGACCGCATGGAGCAGGTTCGTTTCCTGTTTCATGGCTCGACCGCAACAGCGACTCGGAATCGGACCAGGGGAGTATACAAAACCCCGCGGACAGTGTCCGCAACTTCAGCCCGGGCTGGATTGCATTATCGAACCGCTCCTGCTGATTAGGGGTGAAGAGTCCGGATTCTTCGGGCGGCGGGCGACCTGTGTTTCCCTTGATGCGCCGTCGGTCGCTTTCACCGTAGAACTTGCTGCCCCTCGTACTCGTGCTTTCATGCCGCGTATTCGTTCCCGTCCACGTTTTCGTACACGTACACGACTTGCATGGAACGAGAGGGCGCCGGAGAAGCCCGGATGAGCGAGGGGAAGTGGAAGAGGAAGGGTTGGCGGGAAGAGCATGAGGAAGGGTAAGGGGAAGTACGGTCACTCCATCTTGCAAGTCATTCACGAGCCCCCAAAACCCCGCTCCCGACGACACCCACGGACGATTCCGCGCGCGACTCTTCATCGCTGCCTGCTGATTCACGCCCTCCCATTCAGGGCCGGATATCGTGTATCATGGATTTTCCAAGTCCGTCTTTCGGAGCACGTGATATGGACCTCCTGCTGCCGCCCAGAATCGAGCTCGCAAGGCTGCCGACCCCAATCCAGGAGATGAAGGCGCTGTCCCGGATGCTCGGGAAGCCGGTCTACGTCAAGCGGGACGACCTCACGGAGTGCGTGGCCACGGGCAACAAAATCCGCAAGCTCGAGTACCTCCTCGCCGAGGCGAAGGCCATCGGGGCTCAAGTGCTGATCACTGCCGGGCCGATGCAGTCGAACCACTGCCGCGCCACGGCGGCCGCGGCGCGCATGCTCGGCTTGGATCCGCATCTCGTCCTGCGCGGGTCGGAGCCGGAAAAAGCCGAGGGCAACTACTTCCTGGACCGCCTGCTCGGGGCGGAGACCACTTTCATAACGGCGGACGACTACAGGCTGCGCAGGGGCGAGATAATGGACGGCATTGCGAAGGAATACTCGGCCCGGGGCAGGCGGGCCTACGTGATACCCGAGGGCGGATCGAGCCCGACCGGCTGCCTCGGGTACGTGCGCTGCGCCATGGAAATCCGCGACTTCTGCGCCGGGTCCGGGGTGCAGTTCGGCAGGATATATCACGCGGCGGGCTCGGGCGGGACCACGTCCGGCCTTGCGCTCGGAGCCGAGCTATGCGGGCTCGGCGCGGAGATACTGGGCGTGAACGTCGGCGGGGAGCACGATTCGTTCGTCTCCCGTATTCGCGGGATTATTTCCGAGGCGGCGGAAGGATTTTCGCTTCCGCTGGCCGTGCCTCCGGAGGAAGTCCGGTTCTCCCTGGTCGAGGGCTACGCCGGGCCGGGATACGGCCGGTTCGGGCCGGAGGTCCCCGCCCTGATTCGCGACGTCGCCAGGACGACGGGAATAGTCCTCGACCCCGTGTACACGGCCAAGGCGATGCTGGGGCTGATGGGCGAGGAGCGCCGGAGGCAGGACGGCGCGAGCGTTCTCTTCGTGCACACGGGCGGCGTGTTCGGGCTCTTCGACAGGACAGGGGAGGTTCTCGGCGGGCCCTGACCGCGGTCCGCGGAGACGGGGGATCGGGAGCGGAGAAAATCCCGGATTGACGGCTTGCTTTTCCGCCCTCGAGGTGATATAGAGGCGGGATTTCTCCCGGCTCCGGGAGGCGGCCCGCCTGATGCGCCGCGTCAGGCCCCGCCCCCCATGCGTGGTTCCGAGGAGGTCCAGATGGAATCAGCTGGTTCCGACGAAAGGCCGAGAGGCATCGGGGACCGGAAGTCCGGACCCCCGAAACCCGGACCCCGTCCGAATGCGCCGGGCATAAGGGCCCAGGCCGATATCGAGGAAATCGAAGCCCTCCTGAACAGGATTCTCAGCCTGTCGGTGCCTCCGGTCGCCCGGTGCCGTCTTCTGTCGTCCGGCTTCTCCTCCACGCACATGCTGAAGGTCGAGACGCCGCTCGCCGGGACCAGGGCATGCCTGGGCTGCGGCAACTGCATAGACGCCTGCGGCCTCCTCTCGCGCGAGCCGGTCAGGCTGCAGAGGACGGCGCAGCGCACTTCCATGGCCCTCGAGACGATGGTCGGATCGGACTGCGACAGGTGCGACAACTGCGTGATGGCCTGCCCCCAGGTCGACACGACGGTCAAGCACTACGTTGTGAAGAACAGGGTGGTCGAGCAGATGGAAAGGCTCCTTGCGATGGCCTCGGCCGACGAGACGGACTGGTTCGACTGGTATGCGGAATCCGCCGGCGCCGGCGAGGGCAGCGGGGCCTGAGGAACAGACGGTCGAAAGGAATGCGACGGCTATGAGCGAAGTGGAAATCTCAATCATGGGCGACATCGTCAGGGTTCCGGAGTCCCTGACAATCATGCAGGCCATCGAGTACGCGGGGTACAAGCTCGTCCACGGCGTGGGATGCCGCGGAGGCTTCTGCGGGGCCTGCGCCACGGTCTTCAGGAGGGTCGGCGACCCGACGCTGAGGTTCGGCCTTGCCTGCCAGACCGTGGCCGAGGACGGCATGGTCCTCGCCATGATTCCGTTCTTCCCGATGCACAGGCCGGATTACGTCCTGGACAAGCTCGAGGCGGACGGCGGGGAGGTGCTCAAGATATATCCGGAGCTGGTCAAGTGCTTCGGATGCAACACGTGCACGAAGTCGTGCCCGCAGGGGATAGACGTGCTCGCCGCGGTGTCGGCGGTGCTGAGGGGCAGGCTCGACGAGGTGACCGACATCTCGTTCGACTGCATCTCCTGCGGGCTCTGCGCCTCCAGGTGCCCGGCCGAGCTCGTCAAGCACAACGTCACGCTCCTGTGCCGCCGCCTGTACGGGAGGAACCTCGCCCCCAAGTCGAAGCACCTTGCCGAGAGGACGAAGGAAATCGGCAGCGGCGCGTTCGACGCCGAGATGTCGTCTCTCAAGGCGGCGTCGAAGGATGACATGCGCCGGAAGTACGAGGAGCGCGTAATAGAACCGAGTTGAGGAGGTAGACGTGCCTTACACCGCCCATTTCAGGGACAGCATCTCAGCAGTCGAGGCGACGAGGCCCAACAGGCTCTCCGAGAAGGCGGACAAGCTGACGGCGGCCGGGAGGACCGACATCCTGAAGGCCTACCACCCGGACTATCGCCAGGACAGCGCGAGGCCCATCCGCGTGGGGCCGAACAGGGGCGAGAAGGTCCTCAAGGAGCTGGCCGACATCCTCGAGAGGAGGCCGTCGGTGTCCGGCTCGGAAGCCGCCGCCGGCCCCGCGCAGGAAGCGGACGTGCTGATTGTCGGAGGGGGCGGATCGGGATGCGCTGCGGCGCTCGAGGCGCACAAAGCCGGCGCGAAGGTGATCATCGCCACGAAGCTCCGTCTCGGCGACGCCAACACCGTCATGGCCCAGGGCGGCATACAGGCGGCAGACAAGGCGAACGACTCGCCCGCCCTCCACTACATCGACGTCATGGGCGGCGGAGGATTCTGGAACGACCCCGACCTGGTCGAGAAGCTCGTCATCGACGCTCCGGGCGTAGTCGAGTGGCTGGAGAGCCTGGGCTGCGTCTTCGACAAGGAGCCGGACGGGACGATGAGGACCGAGCACGGGGGCGGGACGTGCCGCAAGAGGATGCACGCGGCGAGGGACTACACGGGGGCCGAGATAATGCGCGTTCTGCGGGACGAGGTGCGGAGCCGCGGAATCAAGGTGCTGGAGTTCTCCCCGGCCGTGGAGCTCCTCACGGAGAAGGGCCATGCTGCCGGCGCGGTGCTGCTCAACATGTCCACGAGCATGCACGAGACCGTGCGGGCCGGATCCGTGATTCTCTCCACCGGGGGCAGCGGGAGGCTGCACTACGGCGGGTTCCCGACCTCGAACCACTACGGCGCCACCGCGGACGGCCTCGTGCTCGCTTACAGGGCGGGCGTGAAGCTCCGCTTCGCCGACACGATGCAGTACCACCCCACCGGCGCGGCGTACCCCCAGCAGATACTCGGCCTTCTGGTGACGGAGAAGGTCAGGGGGCTGGGCGCGCAGCTCGTGAACCGCGACGGGAAGCAGTTCATCTACCCGCTCGAGACCCGCGACGTCGTGGCGTCGGCCATAATCCGCGAGTGCTCCGAGCGCGGCATGGGCGTGCCGACGCCGGCGGGCGGCCGCGGAGTGTGGCTGGACATCCCGATGATTGAGTCGATTAAAGGCAAGGGATCCGTGAAGCGGGATCTCCCCGCGATGTTCAGGCAGTACGACAGGTACGGGATAGACATATCCAAGGAGCCCGTGCTGGTGTATCCGACGGTGCACTACCAGAACGGCGGGCTGGCCATAACCTCGGACTGCGCCACGACCCTGCCGGGGCTGTACGCGTCCGGCGAGGTGACCGGCGGGGTGCACGGCCGCAACAGGCTCATGGGCAACTCGCTTCTCGACATTTTGGTGTTCGGCAGGATCGCAGGCCGGAGCGCCGCGGAGTGGGGGAGGCGGAACAGACCCGCCAATCCCGGCATTTCCCACCTCGACGGCTGGAACCGCTTGCTGGCGGAGGCCGGGATAGCCGAATCAGCCGCCGCGCCCATTCTCCTCCCCGACTATCGGAGGAAGAGGTGATGGAGTTCTCCGAAGACGACAAGATGATATGGGAGATGTTCCGGAAGCTCGTGAGAAGCAGGCTCATGCCGCTCGAGAACGCGCTGCTCTCCGGCGCCAAGACGGCGGCGGACGTCGCGGCCGAGGTGGGCGCGTCCATGGACGAGATGGGCGTGGCCGCCATGAACGTTCCGGAGCGGTTCGGAGGCGGGGGGATTACGCTGACGGCCGGGTGCCTCGCCGCGTTCGAGCTGGGCCGGACGTTCATCCCGGTCCCCCTCGGCGACGTCCCCCCCATGCTGTTCGAGTGCACCCCGGAGCAGAGGAAGAAGTACCTCGACCCGGTGGTCGGCGGCGGGGTCTCGGTGGAGGCCGCGTTCCGGGACTTGCCCGGCGGGAGCCCGGCCCGGGCGGCCCTGGAGGGCGGGTCCTACGTCCTGAACGGCGACAAGGCCATCCCGCCACATGCGGAACCTGCCGGCCTCTACCTGGTTTTCGCCCGCACCGGAGCGGACCCGGCACCGGCGTCGGTCTCCTGCTTCGTCCTGCCGGGGGACGCGGAGGGCCTGTCGGCCGGCGGCGGGGCGCTGAGGCTCCGGTCCTGCAGGGCCGGGGCGGATGCGCTCATCGGCATTCCGGGCGGGGCGTTCAGCCTCGGCCGCGAATGGATCCCGCATTCCAGAATCAGGAAGGCCGCCAGGCAGGTCGGGACGGCCGAGCGGCTCGTGGAGATTTCCGCAGCCTACGCCCGCGACTGGCTG
>JBFZBV010000422.1:0-18583 GCA_041308285.1 Planctomycetota bacterium
GGGTTTCAGAGAGCGGCGCGAAGACAATCTACCTTAGGAAACAGCCCGCCGCGGGCATGAAAAAGGCTTGGCCGACCCAGGGGGCGATCAGCTGCGCTGCGTGCGAATCCGCGGACATCTGCGTCACGGCGAGCGCCTGCAGGCCTGCAAAGCATGCCCAGAACGTGCCCAATACTCGGGCATATCTGCCCATCGAGGCCAGCAGCATCGATCAGTCCATAAGCCTCGGCAACGGCAGCGATTCCCTGTCGCGGGCGAACGCGTCCCCAAAGGCGCGCAGGACTTCGCCAGGCGCATGAGAGACCAGAATCAGCAGGAAGGGGAGAACTAGAACCACCGCCAGCCCGCGGAGCCACGTGAGAAGGAACACCATGCCGTCCACGAGGTCGTAGAGCGCTCCGAGCGCCTCCATGTCACCCTCGGCGATTATCCGGACAAGGTCGGAAGCTGTTTCTAACTGCTCCTCCGTCTTCTTGAGACGTTGACGCGCGGGAAAAGGGCAATGAAATCACAACACGGATGAGCCGGAATCAAAGAGGTTGGTCTCGTTCGGGTTATAACACGCTCTGCTCGCGTGAAATCGGGATATCCTTGAAATCTCTACAAGAATATTTCCGCGGGTCTCCGCCAGAATCTGTGGGTAAAACTGGCCGTCATGGGGGTTGCATCTTCAGAGGGCGCCGGGGGCCCGGCCTCCGCCGCGAATCTCAGATGCGATTTTTGTCTCTTCTCCGATGGGCGTGTCCGGCCGGCAGGTGCCGGCCTTCCGGAAAGCCCCGACTATTTCCCGTCCTTGGCGCTCTCGATGCGGGCCGAGCTCTTTAGCTTCAGGGAATCGGCGTCGAAGCGGTGCACGAAGCCTTCGACGACCGCCAGGACGTCCGCCCCCGATTTCAGGATTCGGCATGCCGGACCGGATTTGTCCTCGCCAGGCAGGGGCGGCAGGTCGCGAATCTCCTTCGCGTCGATTGCGCCGTCCCTGTTCCGGTCGGCGCGCTCGAACATCTCCGGCGGACCGCGGAACTCGAACCTGTCGATCTTCCCGCTCCCGTCGCCGTCCAGGCGCTTGATTCGGTTTTCTTCGGGAGAGCTTTCCGGATCGGACGGGATATCGGCCTCCGACTCGATTGCGGATTTCTTGAGGTCCACCTTCATGATTCTGTCCGGGGAAAGGACCCATAGAAGGTCGCCATCGCCGCAGATCGCCGGGGCGGCCTGGGCTCCGGGCCCGCCCCTGCGGCCGGGAGCCCCGTCGGAGGGCTCGCCGAACCGGTTGTGGCCGAGCGGCTTTAGATCAGCCGCTGCAAAGAAGTAAAGCGTGCTGGACCCCGCTACGACCACGACGGTCTCGCCCGGATAGAGGGCCATCTCCCTCGGACTCCTCCCCGGTTCCTGCCCGGGGAAGGGGCCGCCGCCCTCGCGGGGCTGATCCAGGGATTTCAGCTCCGCCTGGTCGACGTATCCGTCCCGGTTCCGGTCCAGGCGCTTGAACGCCTCAGGAGGCCCCTCGAATTCGCTCTGCGAGACCCTCCCGTCCCCGTCCCGGTCGTTGCGCTTCAGGAATTCCTCCTGCCTCCCGGACTGGCTTTTACCGGCTGGGGATTGTATGGCCCTGGGCAATTCGGCCTCCGCCGAGACGCTCATGGACTCGAGCGAGAACCTGGACAGCCGTCCATCCTCGGAGAGCAGGAAGAGGCATCCCGGGGAAGCGGCGGGGGCGGCCTTTATCGGGCCTGACTGGGGCGGAGGAGCCCTGAATGACTCCCCTCTGGGCTTGACGCCCTTGGATTTCCCTGAGAGCTGCCCGGCAATCGACTCGGTCCTCGCCTTGACGAAAGACTTGAGCCCCAAGACCGTGCCGCCGCGGTCGAACGGGCCTCTCGGGTGGATGTCGGCCTCGACGCCCCTGCGGAAATCCTCGGTCGAGTACTGCTTGCGCGAATCCTCCTCCACCGCGTTGGAAATGAGCTTCACGACGCGGTCGATTTCCCGGGACATCGATGCGGGCGAGAACGGCCCGTCGCAGAGTTCCTTGGCCTTCTGCCGGTACTTCTCCTTGAACTTCTGAACGGACAGGATTTTCCGAATCAGAATCTTGTCGCCGGCGTAAGGCTCGTCAAGAGACAGGTCGAGCATTTCGGATCCTTCCTGCATCTTGAAGTTGCCGAAGGCCTCGTTCAGATCCCAGGGGATGACGGTGAACCTTCCGGAATCGGGGCTGTGGTAGAGGTAGTAGTTGTGCCCGCTTCCGGTGGGGCTGTCGAGGTTGGACAGGAGGGTGTTCGCGGCGAGGTAGGAGATGAAGCGGTCCACGTCGAGGAGTTTCTCCATCTCGCCTGCGAAGGAGGCGTCCGGCGTCTGGTTCACTGCGCGGACAATCCCGACCATCCTCGAATAGTCGCCCCTCTTCTCGTTGGTCTCGAGCTCGTAGCCGCCGTAGGACTCCGGATCCTCGCCGAACCAGGTGAAATCGCTGCCAGCCTCCCCCTTCCAGAGGTTGCCCCGCCCGTCGCCGAAGTGCTGTTTTAGGAACAGCCGGTCGACCTGCTGCACCGTGGTATAGAGTCCGAGGTACCTGTCTTCTCCCTCGATGCGGACGATGACGCGGGCGAACCCGGCCCTGCTCGCCGGAACGCCGGCCGCGCGGAAGAGCCTGTAGGCCAGGAACTCCCGCATCAGCGTGGGGTCCTTGAACGCGTTGTGAAGGTTCAGTTTGACAGCGCCGTGGAAGTCCGCCTTCTTCTCGTAGAGATTGAAGTCCAGCTTGAGCGATTTGCGATCCCCGGGGATCCCTGCCGAGGAATTGCCTTTCACCCTCACCCCTATGCGGCCGATTGAGACGGCTCCGCACTTGAAACGGGCCGGAACGTATTCGAAGGGTCTCATGGGAAGCCTGTCCCAGTCGGAGCGCGACATTTCCAGGCGGATTTCCAGCACCTCGTTTTCCGGAAAAATCGCATCCCAGCGGACGTCAGGCCCGGGCTTGCCCTTGTCCCGGCCGCGCTCGGCGGCCGCGCAGGCCGCGGCAAGGATGGAGACGAGGACTGCCGCCGCAACGGCGTGCCGCGAGCAGCGATTCATCCATCGACAAAAAACCATCATGCGCCCTCCGCCTGAAGACTGCCAATCCGCCCGGACGACAATGATATCAGCACGCCGGGAGGAATGAAATCCGCGCTCGCTTTCCCGCCGATAAAAGTCGTGCTACTATTTGTCTTTGTGCGTCGAGCCTGGCCTCGAATAACCGGCCGCGGCTCGATTTCCAGTCGGCGAGGCGTCGTGCGGCGTTTTTCGGGCAAGGCCGGGCTGAAGTCGTTCTGGCGAATCCGTTTCGCCACTGCGTTCCTCATGTCCACCCCGCTCCTTTTCCTCTGCGGCTGGTTCTCCTGGGGGGCCTGGGCTTCGCACAAGGTCTTCGAAACGACCGCGGGATCTGAATGCCCCCTCACAGCCGAGATCTTCCAGCTCCACCTCTACGACAGGATTCGTCAGGACTTGCGCCGGACAGTCTTGCGGCCTCCTCCCGATCCCCCGGCCCTCCCCTCGTATTCGCTGGAGCTTTCGAGGTCTGATCTCCAGACTCTCACTGCCGGGCTGTCGGAGGGATCAGAGAGGCCGTACGTGCCCTGCCTGGTTTCGTCCGGAGGTCCGATCGTCAAGGCAAGAGCCCGGGTCAGGGGCGCCGGTTACTGGCATTGGGCATATCCGCAGAAATCCTTGAGGATCTCGGTCGACCAGGGGAGCGCGCTCGACGGCGACGAGGTGTTCAACCTGATAAACGAGGTATCTCCGATCAGCATGGGGGAGCCGGTCGTCCTGGACGTGCTGCGCGGCCTCGGAGTCATGACGCCCGAGTGCCGCCTGGTCAGGGTGACAATCAACAAGCGGCCCATGGGCGTGTATGTGTTCATGGGACACGTCGCAGAGGCGCTTCTGCGCAAGAACACCAGGGCGCAGGGGAGCCTCTACTCGGGCGACGACGCGCCCGTGGATTCGGTCTCCGGGCTCGCCAGACTGTGGATGGACGCCTCCTGCTGGACCAAGGTCGCCTCGTGGAAGCCCGAGGAAGCGGCGAGCAAGGCCGAGATTGACCGGCTCGTCCGGATGATCGGCGAATCGACCGCGGTCGAATTCGCAGAGTTCGCCCGGGACGAGCTCGACCTCGAGAAATTCGCGGCGTTCGACGCGGTGGACGCCGCCTTCGGCGGGGACCAGCACGACTGGCAGTCGAACCACAAGCTGTTCTTCGACCCGTACAAGGCCAGGTTCGAGCCCGTGGGGTGGAACTTCCGCGGGTGGAGGCACGAGCCCGCTGTCCAGCCCGTCGAGCATCCCATGCGCCTGAGGCTCGCCATGGTGCCGGGCTACCTGGCGAGGCGGGACCGCGTCCTGCACGGGCTCCTCAGGGGCTCCTGCGCGGTTTCCGAAATCCGCAAGCGGCTGCTCGACCAGGTCAGGCAGGCGGCCCCCGAGTTCGCGTCCGACCCGTACTGGGATTCCTACAGGCTCCTACCGCCGCTCAACAGGGAGCTCCGGCGCCTCGTGCGGCCCATGAACGAGGAGCGGCAGGCGCTCGTGCTCGAATCGGAGACCAGGACGTTCTCCGAGAGGAGCATGTTCCTCCTCAGGAGGCTCGAGGAAGAGAGAATCAGCGTCTGGCTCGGCCTCCGGGCTCCCGGAATCCCCGGATACCCCCTGGAAGTCGTTGTCGACGGCCATTCGGCATTCAGCATCGAGTCTGCGAGGGTCGAGTTCGGCGAGTCGCAGCCGCCGGGTCCCGGATGGCGGCTGTGGCGCGACATGAACCTCGACGGATCCCTCAATCCCGGCGCTGATGATCCCGTCGCAACCGGCGGCGTGGCGGGCGGGCCGGCAATAAAGGCGTTCGGGCCGATGTGCGCAGCAGTCCGGTTCGACGCCCGGCCGGACCGGTCCGCGTCGACGGGCGGCCTTGCGGTATCGCGGGTTCCGAGAAAGTACATCTTCTTCGTCGAGGCGGGCGAAGGCCTGAACGCGGTGGAACTTCAGTTCAGGAACGAGGTCACCGGATCGAGGTTCTCGAGGCGCGTCGAGCCGGCCGGACGGCATGCGGATGTGAAGGCCTGCGCGCCCTGCGGCTCGCCCGCAAGGGTCCCCCTCTTCGAGCCGGGCGAGACGGACGTCCACCCGTGGCTGCTGGAGGAGAAGCCCGGCACGGCGGTGCCAATCGGCCCCGGCGAGGTCGAATTCCGGGAATCGAGAATCTTCCGCGAATCCGAACCGGTGACCATACGGCCCGGAACGACCCTCAAACTCCATCCCGGCGTGTCGCTGGTTTTCCTCGGCGGGCTCAAGGCCGAAGGGACGCCGGACCGGCCGGTCGCAGTGGAGCCTGCGCAGGAGGACAAGCCCTTCGCCGGGATTGCGGTCATGGGTCCGGGATCGTCGGGGTCCGCGCTTTCGAACGTCCGCGTGCGGGGCGGCAGCAGGCCGTCATGGAACATGGGAAGGTTCACGGGCATGTTGAATTTCCACGACACGTCCGGCATAGTCCTGCGCGACTGCTGTTTTTCGGGCAACACCGTCTCGGACGAGATTCTGCACTTCGGGTACGCACGCGGCGTGGAAATCGAGAACTGCGTTTTCGAGCGCATTCTTTCCGACGCGGTGGATCTGGAATTCTCAGAGGCCAGAATCGCGTCGTGCAGGTTCTTCCGGCCCGGGCAGGAAGCGATTGACATGATGGATTCGATGGCCCGCATATCGGACTGCGTAGTCCACGGGGCCGGGGGGAACGGCATCGCTGTGGGCGAGCGCTCTGAGGCGTGGCTGTCCGGGTGCCTCGTTTCCTCGTCGAAGACCGGGATGTTGGTGAAAAGCAGGTCGGTCGCCGTGATTTCCGGGTCGGTCTTCTACAAGTGCGGCCTCGCGGTGAACCAGAAGTCGAAGAGCCCGAAGTACGGGGGGCGGTGCGAAACGCGGGGGGACGTGCTGCACGCGGTGGAATGCGCCGCGGTATTCGAGTCGGACGACGGGTCCGCGCCCGAAGTCCTCCGCCAGATGACGCATTTCCCGGCGGACGGGTCGATCGACCACCTCATGCGAGACGTCCTGGGGCTCGAGGAGTGGCCGGCGCTCGGGGATTTCATGGACGGGCTCGAAAAAGGCGGAAAAGGCATTGGGGGCGGAAACGACTGATTGGCGTGATCGCCGCAGCCGCTCCCCTGATTCCGGTTGCAGGACATGAGATTAAGCAGGCCGAGCATGGGATTCGTCTGGCTCTGCGCCGTGGCGGCATTCACCGCGGGATTCTTCGTCTGGGGGTCCCGCGAGCCGCGCCTGGACAGGGTCTGGAAAATCCTGCACGGGCTGAAAATCGGCCGAATCCAGAGCCTGGATCCCGCGGATCTAGGCCTTCTGCGCGACGAGCTCTCCCGGTTCCCGGATCTCGGCCCGGCGCTTCTCGAAGGCCGGGACCTGATGCTCCTCAGCGCGAACCGCGAAGGCTGGGTCGAAACGGAAAAGGCTTATCTTCTCGTGGTGCTGGATCAGGGGCCCGCCCCGAGAGTGAAGCTGCGGTGGAGGCCGCAGGCGGGCGGGCGCGCGGCGAGAATCGTGATGGCCGGCGAAAAAGATTCGATCGAGGTCGACCTCGGGATTCGCGGCGATGCGTCCCTGGCGATTCCGGACGGAGTCCGTGCTGGCGGCGTCGTCGAGATTCGGCTTTCGAATGCGGAGGATTCGGGGTGCAGGCTGTCGGAAGGCCTGCAGGTCTCAGGCGATTAATCGGCTCTGCGGATGTCGCACAGCATAAACCGCTTCGAACTCAAATACGTGGTCGACGCATTCAAGGCGAAGGCGTTCCTGGCCGGGCTTGCGCCGTTCGTGAATGCCGACCCCCGCGCAGGCGCGGATGGATTCTACAGGGTGACGAGCCTCTACTACGACAGCCCGGACCGGCGTTTCTACAGGGAGAAGGTCGAGGGGCTCAGGAACAGGAGGAAGCTCAGGATTAGGATTTATCCGGCCCCCTCGTTCCCCGCCGGCAGCGAGGCGTGGGTGGAAATAAAGGAGCGATTCGACCGCACGGTCCGGAAGAGGCGGATTAGCATGGGGCTGCCCGAGGCGGAGAACCTGTGCGCCGGACGGCTGGACCCCTCTTCGATTGAGGCGGGCGACAGGGAAGCCGCTTCAGAGGTCCTTTCCCTCGTCGAATCGCTGAGGCTCGAGCCGGCCTGCGTGGTTTCCTACGTGAGGAGGGCGTTCGTCGGGACCGTCTACGACCAGGGCCTTCGTGTCACGTTCGACACCTGCCTGACCGCAAGGGCTCATGCGCTTGAACTCGGACGCGACGTCCCGGGCCGCATGCTGATACACCCGGGCCTGTGCGTAGTGGAGGTCAAGGTCGACAACCGCGCCCCGGGGTGGCTCGCGGAACTCGTCGCGGCGCACGACCTGACTTTGCGCAGGATGAGCAAGTATTGTCTCGGAATAGAGAAGACCGCGCTGCGCGCGGGCAGCGTCTTTTGCTAGGATGCAGCCATGGATGAATTCCTGAAAGACCTTGCGAAGTTCGGGGACCTCACCGGCACGTTCACGGCGTTCGACGTGGCCGCCGCCCTGTTCCTGAGCTTCTTCCTCAACCTGTTCGTGGCGTGGGCGTACCGCCGCACGCACAGGGGGGTGTCGTATTCCCAGTCGTTCGCGCACACGCTCATCATCTTCGGGACGGTCGTGTCCCTGGTCATGCTCGTCATAGGCTCGAACATCGCGCGCGCCTTCGCGCTCGTGGGCGCGCTCTCGATAATCAGGTTCCGCAACGCGGTCAAGGAAAGCAGGGACGTGGCGTTCCTCTTCCTCGCGATGGCCGTCGGCATGGCCTGCGGGACGCGTTTCTACCTCCTGGCGGCGTTCAGCGCCTTCTCGATATCCTGCTTCATACTGGTCCTTCACAAGCTGAACCTCTTCGCATCCGAATTCAGGGAGAGAATCCTCAGGGCGCAGTTTAGCGGCGGGGCGGATTACGAAGGGCTCCTCGATTCGGTTTTCGAACGGTTCGCGGACGAAGCGGCCCTCGTCGCGATTGAAACCGCCTCCGCGGACGGGACGAAGGAAGTCGTGTATTCAGTGCGTTTGATGAAGAAGGCCCGCGAGGAGGACCTGATTGAGGAGGTGAGGAAGGCCAACGGCGGCCTCAAGGTCACCCTGCTCGCCGGATTCCACGAAGTCGATCTCTGATCCTGGGCGGTGGCGGGCTCGAACCGCCGACCTCCTGCTTGTAAGGCAGGCGCTCTGGCCGACTGAGCTAACCGCCCGGATCTACGGGTGTAGGCCCGCGGGGCGCGCATCCGTGACCGATGGAATGTACCCGGCAGGCGTGCGGGATGCAAGATTGCGCCCCGCCGCGGCGAACAGGCCGAGGCCCGCGGAAGCCGCTCCAGGCGGCCCATCCGGCCCGCCTGCGGGTTTACAAACACGCCTCCGAGGTGTAGATTTCCGCTTCCAATCCCAGCAAGGACGGGTTTAGGAGGCTCATCGATGGTCGGGACGGGCGAAGAGGCGGCGGTATTCAACGCGGCGGACTATTTCGTGGACCGGAACGTCCGCCAGGGACGCGGGCACAAGGTCGCGATTTACACGAGGCGGAGGAACTACACGTACAACGACGTGCAGAAGATGGCGAACAAGACCGCTAACGCGTTCCGGGACCTCGGCGTGCGCATAGAGGACAGGGTGATGATTCTCCTCCTGGACGTGCCGCAGTTCTACGCGGTCTTCTGGGGAGCGATTAGGATCGGCGCGATTCCCGTCCCGGTCAACACCATGATGACGCCGGACGACTACGAGTACTACCTCAACGACTCGCGGACCCGGGTGCTGGTCGTGAGCGAGGAGCTGCTCCCCGTAATCAACCGCATCAAGGGCGACCTGTACTACCTGAGGGACCTCATCGTGATATCGGAGACCGAGGGCGGCAGGATTCCTTTCAGGCAGAAGTACAAGAGGGCGCCTTCGATGATGAAGACCGCGATGACCACTGTGGACGACGCGGCGTTCTGGCTCTACAGCTCGGGCAGCACGGGTTCGCCCAAAGGGGCGATACACTCGCAGCGGGACATGGTGGTCACGTCCGAGGCGTACGCGGGCGGGGTGCTCGGGATTCGCGAGGACGACATCTGCTTTTCCGCCGCGAGGCTGTTCTTCGCATACGGCCTCGGGAACGGCATGTATTTCCCCCTGTCCGCAGGGGCTTCCGCCGTCCTCTGCCCCGAGCCGCCGAAGCCTGAACTTGTCTTCTCGTACATGAAGGAGTTCAGGCCCACCATCTTCTTCGGCGTGCCGACGCTCTACGGCCAGATGCTGGAGTGGAAAGCCGCGCGCGACAGGGAGGAGGGGACAAAGCCCGATCCCAACGCCGCGCACGAGTTCTCGTCCGTGAGGATTTGCGTTTCAGCGGGCGAAGCCCTTCCCCCGGGCCTCTTCAACCGCTGGAAGGAGCGGTTCGGCATCGAAATCCTTGACGGCATCGGATCGACGGAGATGCTGCACATATTCATATCCAACCGAATCGGCAGCGTGAGACCGGGCTCCACCGGCCTGCCCGTCCCCGGCTACGAGTGCAGGATTGTCGGCGACGACGGCCGGGAAGTCCCCCAGGGCGAGATAGGGACTCTCATGGTCAAGGGCGACTCCGCGGCCCAGCTCTACTGGCGGAAAAGAGACAAGACTCGCAGGACCATGGTCGGCGAGTGGATTAACACCGGCGACAAGTACTACGTCGACCCTGACGGGTATTACTGGTGCGCCGGCAGGTCCGACGACATGCTCAAGGTGGGCGGCATCTGGGTGTCGCCGGTCGAGGTCGAGAACGCGGTCAACTCGCATCCTGCGGTGCTCGAATGCGCGGTGGTCGGGGCTGCGGACGACAAGGGGCTCGTCAAGCCCAAGGCTTTCGTCAAGCTCAAGGAAGGCCGGGAACCTTCGCCGGACCTGGCCGAGGAAATAAAGAAGCACGTGCTGGACGGGCTTGCGAAATACAAGTACCCGAGGTGGATCGAGTTCGTCCCCGAACTGCCCAAGAGCTCCACGGGGAAAATCCAGAGGTTCAAGCTGAGGTCTTGACACGCCGGGCGGGCCGCAGGCCTGGACGCGGCCCTTGCGTGCGGGGGCTATCAAACGCAGCAGCCCTCCCTTGTCCGCGCATCCCAGTTTCACTAGAATCAACTGCTGAGGAGTTGCGCGATGAAATCCACAGGTCTCTATTGGATGTCCGTGCTGCGCACGCTGCTGTTCTACTTCACGGCTCTCGCGGTGTGCTTCCTCTTCCCAATCGTCGTATGCGTCGCCATAACCCTTTTCTTTCTCAAGTTTTACAGGGACGAGGTCGGGGCCTTCTTCGCGGCGCGGGGCGGATGGACGGGCGCAGGGGACGGATCGCCCCGGCCGGCAGTATTCGGCGGCGTCGTGTTCGAGCAGGCTCCGCCTTCCAGCCGGAGTCCGGAGCCCGGCGCTGGGAGCGGCGATTCCGGGCGTGCGGAATAGCCGCAGGCGAAATCCGGACGACGCCCTGGGCAAGGTCCGGAATTGGGCTCGCGGCACGCGCTTCGCCGGGGGACCGTAATGGAAGTTAAAGTCGGTTCGTGTCGCACATCCGCGCTCTCATGCTCCAGGGCGTTGGGCGTTTCCGTGGCCGCATTCGCCGCGGTGGCGTGCATCCTCTGGTCCTGTTCAAGCCCGCCCGGGCAGGCCGGCGGCGATTCTCCTCAACCCGCTCCTGCACCCGCAGAGAACCGGATTCCGGAGAAGAAGGAGAGCCCGGCCGGCCTCGGCGCCCTCGTGGAAAGACTGGGAGCGGACGACTGGCGCGTCCGCGAGGAAGCAGAGAAGAGCATCATCGACTCGAGCCCGGAATCGGTGCAGGCTCTCATAGACGCCGCCGCCAAATCCGACGATGCGGAAATAAGGCTCAGGGCGGAGCGGCTGCTCCGGCACCTGCCCGGGGAGAGGATGTTCAAGAGGGCCATGGCGTTCCTGGACGTGGGCAGGATAGCCAAGGGACGGGAGGAACTCGACAAGCTGGCCGGCCTGTCCGCGGGGACGCGCCTCGAAAAGGTCCGCTTCCTCCTAGGGGAAATCAAGAACATGGCCGATTCGTTCCAGGGATTCGACAAGGGATCGACCGCTTTCTGGACCTGGTACACGCAGTACGCCGGCGACGACAAGAACAACAGGATTTTCATTCTCGCCGTCTCCTACAACAACCTCTACCTCTTCCTAAAGGCGGAGGGCATCGAATCGGAATCGGCCTTCGAGAAATCGGAACTTTACTACAAGACTATAATGGACGAGGAGACCGGCAGGGGGAACAGGAGGCCCGCATCAGCGTTCGCGGCGATGCTGTCAGCCGCCGGGAGGGCCGAGGAAGGCAGGGAGGCCCTCAAGAAAGTCGAAAACATTCCGCTCGTGAGCTGGACCGACTACTTCGACGTGGCCTGTTTCCACGCCTACGCTTCGGATTCTGCAAGCGCCATAAAATACCTGAAGCAGGGCCTGCTCGCAGCGGACGAGACGGGCTATATGCCGGCAGCCAAGCAGTGGGCAAGGGAAAGCAACGACTTCCAGAGCCTCAGAGGGAACGCCGAGTTCGAAGCCCTCGTGGAATATTGACCGTCCATATATGGACGTCATGTCCAGCATTGGAACGGACAGGGAGATCAAGGGGTTGTGTCAGCTTTGAAATCGAGACCTGCCGGGCGGGATTTGGATGCCGGCCGGGGGGATTTCCCTTTCCGCCCCGTCACCTGCAATCATAAGATATTGTCTCGCAAAGAGATATACCTTGCACTGGCGCGACACAACGAGTGGAACGGTTTTCGAAGAATCTATGACATAATAAACGCACGGACGCATTGCGGGGCACGCCGTTTGCTTCACTTATTTCAACCAATTACTTATGGAGGATATGTCATGAGGCATTCTGTTTTGTTCGTCGTTCTGGCGGCTGCACTGATTCTATGCTGCCAGTCGGTGGCGCTGGCTCACGGCGGCAGCCATCCTACTCCTTGGCCCACACCTCCGCCCGACACCCCGACGCCGCCTCCTCCGACACCTCCTCCTCCGACACCCGGCCCCTCGCCGACGCCGACGCCCACTCCGACGCCGGACGGCAGGACTCCGTCGCCCACTCCTTCCGGACCCGCCGCGACGCCGACGACGCCGACCAGGACCGGCGACGGCAGCGTGGCTTCGGCGACGTGGAAGGACTGGTGGGAAATCAACAAATGGAGGTTCACCTGGACCACACAGAGGCAGGCGGTCGAATCCGGCGGAACTGAAGGCCAGAGCGAGAACAAGCTCGTCGACTTCTTCATAGAGCAGCTCGGCCACAGCTACTTCGACGTAAGGGCGGCTTCGGCCATCGCGCTCGGCAAGGCCGAAGACCCACGCGCGATACCGGCGCTGAAGGAACTCCTTTCCGACGGCAACGCTACCGTGGTCGAATCCGCCATGCTCTCCCTGGGCATGCTCAAGGCAAAGGAGAGCGTGCCGACGCTCCTCGACGTGTTCCGGAACCAGAAGGCGCCCTTCAGGCTCAGGGTCTACGCCGCGATATCCCTCGGGCTCGTGGGCGACCACAGCGCGGCCAGGGAACTGGTGAACGCCGCCCTCGCTTCGAAGGAGCACGACGAGGTCAAAGCCTCAGCGCTCCTCAGCCTCTCGCTCATGAAGTACGAGCCGGCCGCGAACGTCATGATTCAGGTCCTGAGCAACACGCAGGAGAAGGATCACGTCCGCGCGGTGGCCGCGACGTCCCTCGGCAAGCTCGGCGTCCACTACGTCAAGATGGCGCAGAACAAGAAAGTCCCGGTGATGAAGTACCTGCTCCAAATCCTCCAGACGTGCAAGAAGGAGGATGAAATCAGGCAGTCGGCCGTGCTCGCGATTTCCGCGCTGGGGCCGACGGCCGACATCACGCAGGAGCAGCTGCTCACCGCGCTCCTGCAGGTGTACGAGGACAAGAACGACAACGTCAAGTGCCTCACTCTCATGGCCATCGCGGAACTCGCCAACAAGGGCAAGGCCCTGATGCAGGCGCAGAGCATATTCCGCCAGAGGCTCATCAACGAGAAGAACGCCGGCGTCAAGTGCTTCGCCTGCCTGGCCGCGGGGCTTTCCCAGGACCGCGAGTCAATCGACGCGCTCCGCAACATCCTCAAGGGCGGGGCCAATCCCGAACTCAGGTCCGCGGCGGCCGTGGGCCTGGGCCTCCTCAAGGACATAGGCGCCACGGAAATGCTCCTCGAAATCCTGGCCGAGAAGACCGACAAGACGCTCAAGGGATACTGCTGCATATCCCTGGGCCTCATGGGCTCCAAGGACAACAAGGAAGCGCTTCCCAAGCTCAAGGAAATCATCTCGACCGCCTCCGACCCCGAGCTGAGGGCCGCGGCGGCCATGGCTCTCACGCAGCTCGGCGACGCCTCTGCGGTCAACATCCTCACCGGCCTGCTGGCCGAGAGCAACCAGTACTTCAAGATGTCCGCCGTGATGGCCATCGGGGCCTTCCGCGACCTCGCGACCGTCACGCCGCTGATTGACGTGTTCAAGGGCGGATCGGTGAACGACGAGACCAAGGCCATCATCATCGTCGCCCTCGGGCACATCGCCGAGAAGAGCGACACACCGCCGCTGAAACAGATTGGGCTGCACTACAACTTCCTGCTCGATCGCTTTGCGACTCTGAAGGAAATCGTGAGGCTGCTCTAGGCAGGAAGGGATTCAGGGAATGTTAAGGCCCCGCGCGAAGAGCGCGGGGCCTTTTTTATTTCGGAACGTCCATATCGGAGGAGCAGCGGAAAGCAGCAAGCTGCATCCGCCTCCCACAGGATCCTGGCACCGATCGGCGCTCTGTGCAGTAATCATCGGCCGTACCTCCGGGAGGGCGAGCCTCTCGAAGAGCCTGCGTAGCCCACGCTCCGACCAACAGGCGAAGCAAGCCTGGCGAGCCACTTCGGTATATATTTGAGTGGCTCAGCGGAGCTTCGCCCGCCCGAATCCCTCTGCGATGTTCCCTTGCAGCCAAGGCGGGGCGGGCATCGCTCCGCGGGGGCGGCTCGCGAACCGGCCCGACGCTATGGCGCAGCGACGGGCACCTCCATTTTTCCGCCCGACAAAACTGCAAGTTGGCGAAAAAACAAGAGAGATGAATATCGCAGGCACAGCGAGACGGCAGATTCAAATGTAGCCACGGCACTCAGTGCCGTGATTCTGGTGACAGAGCGCCCCAACCCGCCTTCGCCTGCCGGACATTGCGAGGGCTTCAGCGGGCTTCGCTCCGGGGGCGGCTACATCCGCCGCGGGGAACTGGATTAAGGAAACAAGAGCCTGAGGGGCTTTGTTTCCTTAAAAAGCGCTCTTCAAACATCATCCGGGTCGAAGCATGCTCAATCGGACTGAGATCGCGTCGTCGCTGCGCTCTCCGCGATGACCGGCTTACGTCAGTCATCGCGAGCGCCGATAAAGCCAATCGGCGCGAAGCGATCTCATCCTGCTTCATGCCTTGCAATCGCCTGCAAATTCGCGAGGCAAAGGCGAGGGATATGGAAAGGAAGCGTTACCCGGAATATGGGTTTCCTCCCGCAGGACAGCAGCGAACGCGTCGGAGAACAGGGGCCGAATCAGGAGAATCAGTTTCCGCCGGAGGCGGATCAGGAGAATCAGGATGCAGAGAACGAGCCTCGGAACAGAGTCATTTGGTGAAGCCGAAGGCTTCCTACTGGGCTATCATCGAGTGCGGAATGAGGTAGACGGCGGCCGATACCGCCGAGGCGGCGAGCGTGGAGACCGCCCATGCCTTTTCGCCCCGTTTCCGGAGCGCCACGAGCATTGCGAGCCAGACCACGCACAGGAAGAGGGATTTCGTGTCGGTGATGTCCCCTCCGAAGGGCCAGGGCTCGAAGCCCACGTGGAAGGCCTGCCAGGTGACGATGATTCCTATCGGGATTGCCGAGATTGTGAAGCAGCACCATCCGGCCAGGAGGCTGCTCTTAATCCTTGGGAGAGGGTCGCCTACGGCCGCGAGGACGCAGAGTGAGTAGAACACCGCGTGGAGCAGGAAAAGGGGCGCAGCCACCATGAGGGCCACGTGGAGTATCAGCCAGAACCTGTCGACCTCGCCTTCGAACGTGAGCTTGAACTTCTTCTCGCCGGCCCAGCCCATGATTTCCTCGAGCCGGTTCCTCCCGGGCGCGACCCTCGCCTTCTTCCCGGATTCGGTGCAGGCCTCGATCGTGAACAGGTACCTGTCCGACACGCGTATCTCGGATCCCGTGAAGTTGTCCGCGACGAGCCCGTGCTTCTTGATGCCGACAGGCGCGACCCAGAGCGAGCTCTCCGGCGCGCGCGACATGGGAATCTTCCTGACCTGGGCCTGCCCCGGTCCGACCACCTCGAGCGAGACCGACTCGACGGGGTCGGCCGGGTCGAAGGACCAGAACTCGCCCTGGACCATGTGCTGCCGGCCGGCCTTCTGGTCGTCGTCGTGGACGTAGACGTAGCCGATGCCCAGCTCGCGATCGAAGGACCTGTGGATATCGGGCGTCATGGCGGAGTTGAGGAACAGGCAGAAGGCGGCAATCGACGCCGCGACGAAGGAGGCCGTCAGCAGTCTGCGTTTCAGGGTGACGTTCATTTTCCTGCGAGCATCTCCACTGATTTCGCCAGCGCGGCCGCGAGGCGGGCGATTTTACCGCAATCCAGCCTGTCGGACGTGTCCTTGCGGCTGTTCATGATTTCCCTCGATGAGGAGAAGAGAGTGACTGCCGGGATTCCCGCCTCAGAGAACGTGTAATGGTCGGATCCGAAGGCGTACGCGAACCTGTCGATGTCGCGCCCCGGTTTGAGCCCGGATTCGTGAAGGAACCGGAAGGAGATTGCCGCCGCCTCGGGGAAGCGGGACATGCCTACCGCGTACACCTGGTCCGCGTCGCGGCTGCCGACGGTGTCGACGTTGAAGACGATGCCGGTCCGGCCCGACCTCTTGGCCAGCCAGTCCCGGGACCCGTGGAGGCCCCACTCCTCCGCATCGAAAAGCACGACCCGCACCGGCGCGGCCGGGTTCGCCTTCCTGAGCGCCCTTGCCGCGGCGAGCACCGTCGCGACGCCCGATGCGTTGTCGTCCGCCCCCTCGAACCCCTCGCCGAGGCAGTCGTAGTGCGCAGTCAGGAGGATTTCCTTCGCGCTCCCCGAGGGCTCGCCCCTGCCTCCGACGGCGGCGGAGATGTTGGCCCCCCTGATGCGGCTCTCCTCCCTCACGAAGAAGACCTTGCCCGAGACCCGGCCGGAGAGCTCGAAGCGCCCCTCCACGCCCTTGGCGACCATGCAAATGGGCCCTGCGTAGGGCTTCGGAAGCCTCGAGAGGAAGCCGGAAATCCTCATCTGCGGGTCCTGGTCAGGGACGGACTCGGACAGGTCGTCCAGCCCGAACCCGCGCCTGGCGGCAGGAGTTGCTCCCGGGCTCTCGTAGAGCACCACGGCTTTGAGCGAGTCATGCGATCCCTCCAGGGCCGCAATCAGCTCTCCCGCGTCCCTGAACTGCCCGTCGAGCTTCAGTATGAGCAGGGTCGGCCCGGGCAGGGAGTCGGGAATCCGGTCGGAATGGACGATGAACTCGAACTCGGCTCCAGCGGCGGGGAGCCGGTGGCCTCCGAATTCGACCATCGGCGGGCAGGGGAAGAAGAGGGCGAGCGGGATTTCCATGACGCCGAAGGGGCCGCCGAATCTCACCACGGCGGACTGGCCGGCCCTGGGAACGACGAAATCGAACTCGTCGAACTTCGCGGCCCCGCCGGCGGATTCGGAGAGCAGTTCCCCGAGCTTGCGCCTGAAGGCGGCCTTCTCGGCCGAATCCGCCCCGGCCGTGCATTTCCGCACCGGCGCCGACCGCACGAGGAAGTCCACCACGCCCCGGACGAACACGCCTTCCTGCGAATCAGCGGCAGGGTCCGCGGCTTTCAGGACGCCTTTCTTGGCCGCCCTCCCGGACTCGAAGACCACGAACTGGTCCCATCCGTAGTGGAAGAGGTTCCGGACCTTTTTCGCGGCTTGCGCGGAGTTGCACCAGAGGACCGTGCAGAAGCGCGGGCCGGGCAGAGCGAAGGAGACGAGGAGCGCGGAATCGGGGTCGGCGTGGACTAATCCGTTGACGGAGAAGAAGGGCAATCCCCCGCGCGATCCGAACGCGAGGCTTCCTGCCGGCGCGAACCGGGGCTCGGCCCCGGACACCGCGCGGGCGAGCCGCGACGGGTCCGCCGGCATGCCGAGAAGGACGAATCCGCCGTTCCCGGGCAGGTCGGACTCCTGTGCGCGGGATCCCTTGCCGTGCTTTTGGATGCTCTCGAGGGCCCACGCGAGGGCGTCGGCCTGCTCCTTGTCCGCGGATCCCGCGGCGGCCAGCGCTCCCTCCTGCGCGAGGGCCGCGTTGAGGCACGGCAGGATGCCGGCAGCCGGGATTTTCCTGAAGACGTGGTACCCGGGGTCGACTTCGACCGAGACGGCCTTCGCTGGGAGCGCGACGTCGACCTGGCCTCGACCGGCCGAGACGGACGCGTCGACGCCGTGCCTGGACCCGTCCGCGAGAGCGATTTCGAGCGGCACGGACAGGTCGTAGCCCTTGGAGGAATCGAGGCTGTTGAAGGCGGTGACTGCGCCCCTGAGCCTGAGCCCGTCGCCCTGGGGGCCGCCCTCGAACTTGAGGACCGGCGCGCCTTTCCACGAGAGCCACTGCTCGAACAGGGCGGAGAGGTCCCTGCCCGATGCTTTCTGGAAGGCTTTCCTGAAGTCGCTCCATGCCGCCCTCCGGCCCTTGAAGTCCGCGGCGACCGCCTTCATCGCGGACCAGAACGCGTCGTCCCCAACTGTTCTGCGGACGATGTGGAAGAACATGGACGATTTGCCGTAGCCGATTTCGTTGTCGAAGTCCTCCTTCTTGGACTTGAAGTCGCGCAGAGGGTAGTCGTTCCCGGGGCCAACGGAAATCGAGTACTTGCGAGAGGCGAGTTCGCGGTAGGGCGCCGCCTCGGCCGGGTCCTGCGCCTCGCGGCCCCCGTAGTAGTTCGCGCAGTACGTCGTCGCCCCCTCGCACCAGTTCCCCTCGGAGTAGTCGACGTACACGGAATTGCCCCACCAGTTGTGCACCAGCTCGTGGTCGATGAAGCCGGGCCGGAGCCCAATCATCCCTATAACGTCGAACACCTGGCTCCCGAGCAGCGTGTACGACGGCATCCCGAAGCCCGAGGCGAAGAAGTTCTCAACGATGTCGAACTTGGCGTACGGGAACGGGCCGAGCAGGTCGGAGTAGAACTCGAGGTATTTCGCCGTGCTCTCGAGGAGCTCCTTCGCCATTCCGGCGTGCTTCTTGAACAGGTAGGCGCTGAGCGCCACGCCCTCGTGCTCCATGGAAGCGAGCTCGTAGACGCCCGCGCACACCGACAGCCCGTCGGCAGGGAGATCCTGGGCCCATGCGGAGACTGTGAAACGGGCGCCCTCGATTTCCACCTCCTTTTCGGACGCCTTCCTCCCCTGGGAGACCGCGCGCCACGGGGAG
>JBFZBV010000423.1:0-3608 GCA_041308285.1 Planctomycetota bacterium
CTGTCATCCGGAGACCATACTTTGCGTCTTATCGCAAAGACCCCGCCGCAGTCAGTGGCCGGGCTTTGAGACTGCGGCAGGGCCTTTGCATTCGACGTGCTGCTTTATCGTCCCTCCGGCCCATGCCTTGATTCACCTCCATGCGGATTGCGGGCGCGGCGCGTGCCGAGCAAATCCTGGGAAACGGGTGATTTGTCCGCTACTCCCCGTCGATCGGACAAGCCGAACGGCGAAGTACGGTCGCTCCATCCCGCAAGCCATCCCCAAACCCCCAGGACCCCGCTCCCGACGACCGCACGAACGATTCGGGACACGACTCTTCATCGCTGGCCGGCCGCCATCCCCCTTCGCCGCAGGGGGGCGTTTATGTATCATGGCGCTGTACAGGATGCTAAACGTTCCCCGTTCGTCCGGGCTCGTCCGGGTCATGGGAGTCGAAATGGCTGTCGGCGTCCTTCCGCAGGCGGTGGTCGACATGATTGCCGCGGGAGAGGTAATCGAGAGGCCGGCCTCCGTGGTGAAGGAACTCATGGAGAATTCCCTCGATGCGGGCGCGACCAGGATAGACGTACTCGTGGAGAACGGCGGCAAGGACCGGATTGCGGTCGCAGACGACGGGTCGGGCATGGACGCCGCGGATTTGGCCATTGCGGTGCTGAGCCATGCCACGAGCAAGCTCTTCTGCGCCGAGGACCTGTTCAGGGTCACGACCTTCGGGTTCCGCGGCGAGGCGCTGCCGAGCATCGGCGCGGTGTCGATGATGGAGATACGCAGCCGGGCGCGCGGATCGGACGAAGGCTCCGTCGTCTCGGTGGACGGCGGCAGAATCCAGGGCCCCGCCCCCGCCGGATGCCCGCCCGGGACGTCCGTGGACGTGAAGAACCTCTTCTTCAACGCCCCGGTCAGGAGGAAGTTCTTCAGGAACACGCCGACCGAGATGTTCCACGTCTCCGCGCAGGTGATGAACGCGGCCCTCGCGAGACCCGACGTCTCGTTCTCCCTCGCCCACGGTCGGCGGACCGTGTGGCAGCTCGAGCCGGTCGAGGATCTGCGCGACCGCATAGAGTCCTTCTTCGGGGCCCCCCTGGCCCGCGACCTCGTGCCGGTCTCCTACAGCGAGGTCGGCCTCACCGTATCGGGCTTCGTCGCCCCCCCTCCGCACGGCAGGTCGAACCGCAACTCGGTGTTCACGTACATCAACGGCCGCTACGTGAGGGAAAAGACGCTTCTCCACGCTGTCTCCCTCGCATGCAGGGAATTCCTCCCCCAGGGCAGGCACCCCGTGGCCTTCCTGTTCCTCTCGCTCGATCCGTCCGAAGTGGACGTCAACGTGCATCCCACGAAGCTCGACGTCAGGTTCCGCAGGTCGGGCCAGATGCACGGCATACTTACTGCCCTGTTCAGGTCGGCCCTGGAGAAGGGGGCCCGGGCCGTGCGGATTCCCGTCGCGGACCAGGCCGTCTTCGGCGAAACCCCGTGGGACGACACGCAGGGCGCCGCCGGGGGCGAGGGATTCCTGGAAGGCGTCGCCCCGGCCGCGGAAGGCGCGCAGAAGGCCGCAGGAGGCTGGATGCGGGGACCCGCGGAACGCGCCGATCGCGGCGGCCGGCCGCCGTCCGAATCGGACCCCTTCCGCAGGCCTGCCGGCGCGGTCGCGGCCGGACGCCCCCCCGCAGCCTGGACGGAACCGCGCGAGGAGCAGAAGCCGAATCAGCCGGCCGGACCCGCCCCGGCAAGGGCATTCCAGGTCCACGATTCCTACATCGTCGTGGAGACCGAGGGGGGCATCGAGATAATCGATCAGCACGCCCTGCACGAGCGAATCCTGTACGAGGAGATTTCCGCAAGGATTTCAGGGGAAGGCCTCTCCATGCAGAAGCTCCTGATTCCCATGACCGTCGACCTCGGGCCGGCCGCCGAAGCGGCGCTGGCCGAGGCCGCCCCGGTCATGCTCAGGTTCGGCGTGGAGGTGGAACCCTTCGGGCCGGGGTCGCTGGCGGTCCACGGAATCCCCCCCTTCCTGCCCGACGGCGAGGTGGAGGGCTTCGTCCGGGACGTGGCGGACGAGCTGTCCGGCATGGGCGGCGCGGGACAGGGCGGCAGGAGCCTGGATGCGGTCGCAAAGAAGCTCGCGTGCCGGAGCGCCGTCAAGGCCGGTCAGGTCCTGGCCTCCTCGACAATCCGCATGCTGGTCGAAAGGGCTTCCGCCATGAAGGGGCCACCCACCTGCCCGCACGGCAGGCCGGCGGTGCTCGCAATCACCCTCAAGGATCTGGAAAGGCATTTCAGAAGGACATGAAGTTCCTCGCCGACCTTCACCTGCACTCCAGGTACTCCAGGGCCACGTCCGGGGAAGCGTGTCTGCAGGGATTCCACGCATGGGCCCAGATTAAGGGCGTGACCCTTCTCGGGACCGGCGATTTCACCCACCCCGCGTGGTTCGCGGAAATCCGCGACTCGCTCGAACCCGCGGAGGAAGGGCTCTTCAGGCTCCGCGCCCCCTGCGCCGGGCAGGCCGATTCGCAGGTCCCGCCCTCCCTGAGGGCCGGGGTCCGGTTCATGCTCTCGGCCGAGATAAGCTCGATTTACAGGAAGGGCGGCAGGACCAGGAAGGTGCACAACCTGGTGTTCGCGCCGGGCCTGGCCGCGGCAGACCGCATTCGCACGGCTCTGGGAAGGATCGGGAACATCGAATCGGACGGCAGGCCCATACTCGGCCTGGATTCGAGGGACCTGCTCGAAATCGTTCTCGAGGCCCCGGGCGGGGCGTTCCTGGTGCCCGCGCACATATGGACCCCGGGGTTCTCCGTACTGGGGTCGAAGTCAGGGTTCGATTCCGTGGACGAGTGCTTCGGCGACCTGTCCGGCCACGTCTTCGCCGTTGAGACCGGCCTCAGCTCTGATCCGCCGATGAACTGGATGCTCTCGTCCCTCGACAGGTTCGCCCTCGTCTCCAACTCCGACGCCCATTCCTGCGGGAAAATCGGCAGGGAGGCAACGGTCTTCGACTGCGGCCTCTCCTTCGGGGACGTTCGCCGGGCCCTCGAGACGCGCGAAGGGCTCGTCGGCACGGCGGAGTTCTTCCCCGAAGAGGGCAAGTACCACCTGGACGGCCACAGGAAATGCGGCGTGCGCATGGCCCCGGAGGAGACCAAACGCAGCGGTGGAGCCTGCACGGAATGCGGAAAGCCCGTCACGGTCGGAGTCCTCAGCAGGGTGCACGAACTCGCCGACAGGAAGGCGGGTTCCCCCCCGCCGGCCGGGGCCGGGGAATTCGCGAGCCTCGTGCCGCTCGCCGAGATCGTGGCCGAGTGCATGGGCCGCGGCCCAGGCACGCTCGGCGTCCTCGGAACCGTCCGCTCCATCCTCGAAGCGCTCGGACCCGAACTCGCCGTGCTGATGGACGTGCCCCCGGACCGCATCGCCGAACTCGGATCGCCGGTCCTCGCCGAGGCTGTCAGGAGGATGAGGGCGAGGGACGTCCGGAAGGAGGCCGGCTTCGACGGCGAATACGGCACGATAGGCCTCTTCCGCGAGGGAGAGGTCGAGGCGATGGGCGGGCAGGCCGCGCTTTTCCCCGCCGCAGCCCGTGACGGCCCGCACGGGGC
>JBFZBV010000424.1:0-5676 GCA_041308285.1 Planctomycetota bacterium
GGGTCTTTGCGTTATGACTGGAATACGGTGCCCGGATGAACTGCGGTCTCCCGATTCCGATTTTCTCTTCCCCTTACCCTTCATCATGCTCTTCCCGCCAACGCTTCCTCTTCCACTTCCCCTCGCTCAACCGAGCTTCTCCGGCGCCCTCTCGTTCCATGCAAGTCGTGTACGTGTACGAAAACGTGGACGGGTACGGATACGCGGCATGAAAGCACGAGTACGGGATAGCAGGTCCCGCGGTGAAAACGACCGACGATACATCCAGGAGAATCAGGTCGCCCGCCGCCCGAAGAATCCGGGCTCTTCACCCCTGTCCGCGCCTGTACAAGGGGCTTGATTTCGGCTCTCCCCTGCGGCCATCATGTACGTGTGCTCTTCGAAGCCGGAGCGGTTTCGGCTCTCCCTGCGTCCAATCTTGACGGAGCGAAGGATGGAGAACGCAATCGTCCTCACCCACGGTGGAGTAGGCGCCAAGGATGATCTCTGCGACGGGCCCCGCAAGGCCGCGGACAAGGGATTCGAGGTGCTGGCATCCGGCGGATCGGCTCTGGATGCGGCGATAGAGGCCGCCGTACTGCTGGAAGACGACCCCCGCTTCAACGCCGGCACCGGATCGAGGTACCGCATAGACGGGAAGACAATCGAGATGGACGCGGCGCTCATGACTTCCGACGGCAGGCTCGGGGCTGTGGCCGCGATAAGAAACGTCCGCAATCCCGTCAGGGCCGCCCGACTGGTGATGGATACCCCCCACGTCCTCATGGTCGGCCAAGGCGCGACGGATTACGCCCGGCGGATGGGCATGGAGTTCCACGACCCTGGAATACCGGAGACGAAAGAGTTCATAAGGAAAGGCTGGGCGGCCATCCGCGAGGGGAAACTCTCCCCGTACAACAGGAAATGGCTGGCATTCAGGAATTACGACCTCCCCGAAGGCTGCGACACAATCGGCGCAGTCGTCTGCGACGGCTCGGGAGGCTACGCGGCGGCGAATTCCACGGGCGGCACCTCGCTGATGCTGGTCGGCCGCGTGGGAGATTCCCCGCTTTTCGGATCGGGCCTGTGGGCCGGGCCTGTAGGGGCTGTCGCTGCCACGGGAATCGGCGAAATCATCATTTCCAGGCTGCTCAGCAAGACGGTCTACGATAAAATCGAGTCCGGCATGGGCCCGGCCGAGGCCTGTTCGTGGGGAGTCGGCCTTTTCCCTCCGGAAATCGCCGTCGGCCTTATCGCGGTTTCGGATGGGCGCTGGGGGTCGGCCTCCAACCTCACGCTGCCGTGCGGCGTAAGGGAGGGCGCAGCGCCGCCCCGGACGGCCTGAACCGGTGCCGGAGTCAAGGAATCCTCAGGATGGAAAACACCCGCGGAGAACACGACCTCCCCGGCGCAGGGAAGTCTCCCTTCAAACCATGGGAGACCCCTCTCGGGCCCGCGGAACCCCGCGGGCATGTGAAAGACGCGTCAGGGAGTCTCAATCCGAGCGTGTTCGAGACCGTGCCGCAGAGCGATGCCTTCCAGGAAAGCCCCCCGCCCGGAAAGAAGATTGAACCAGAGGAATTCGACGCCCGGGGACTGATTCCGCCTGCCGCGGGCGTCGAAAAGATTGAGCTCGTGCCGGATTCCGAAGAATCCCCCGCGGGCCTGCCGCATGGCGCGGCCCGGGGAGATGCGGGGCAGAGCCCTGATTCGCGCAAATGCCCGGCACATGTCAGTGCGTCTCCGAAAGCCCGTCGCGCGGGATTCCCGGTCTTTGTCGCGGCCCTGGCGGTCTGCGCGCTCGCCGCCGTACTCGTGGCTTTCGGCCTGGTCCGACAGGGCCTCCGGGAGACTCCCCGCCCCAGGCAGGAGGTATCGCAGAACCCATATGCGAGCCCGCTCGACCATCCTGTCCACCGGGCGGAGGTCGCTGAGGCGCGGCGAGTCAGAGATGCCAAAGCTTCCGAGGCGCTTTCTCGTGCGCATTCGGATTTCAAGGCCCGCCGCTACAATGAAGCCCTTGCGGGGGCCCGGGAGGCTTCGAGGCACCTTCCCCGCTCGTACGCTGCCCATAAGCTCGCCGGCTCGGCCCTGTATTGCCTGGGCGACCATGAATCCGCGGCTTACCACTTCAAGTCCGCATTCGGGCTCGCGCAGGGCGCGTGGGACCGCGACTGGTCGGCCGTGATGTACCTGATTTGCGCCAGGGAGGCGAGGATTGCCGAGGCGGAGTCCGAGTTCCTGAGAATGTCGCCTCCCCTGACTGCCTCACCGGGGTCCGGCCCCGAGTTCCGCATCGCGGCGGGGATAATCCCGCCTGAGGAAGGGGCCAGGGCCCTCGAGGCTTCCGGCGCCTGGAAGTCGCCCTCGCGCTCCGCATCCGTCGGGTTCTTCGCAGGCGTGGGCTTTCTGCGCGCCGGGAACGCAGTTTTGGCCTCGGAATGCTTCGCGAAATCCGCCGGCTCAGGCGCGGGCGACGAAGAGGAAAGCCATTTCGCAAGGGTTGCGCTCGACGCATGCGCAGGGAAGCGGGGAGGCCGCTGATCGCGGAGCGCTCAAGGACCGCCAGGCGCTGCGACCGCTTTTCTCAATGTCCCGTGAGTTTCACCGCGACCGGAACCGTCGCCTTCGTAAGGAAAAGCAAGGCCAGGCAGGATCCCGGCAGGACTCCGCAGCTGACCCTCTGGTACCAGCACCCCTTGGCATCCTGCAGTTTAATAATCAGATCGGCCCCTTCCCGGTACCAGTCGTGCTCGCCGATGTTCCTTTTGTTGGCGAGCACAGCCGCGCGCTCCAGACCGTAGAGGTAGTAATAGAGCCATTCCCCCTGGGGATGCCCCGGGTTCTTTTCGACGGTGAAGTTGTGGGCAAGCCAGGCCAGCCCGTCGCTGGCCGCGGTTTCGGCCTTCGCCCACATCGCGGCGTTGACGTCCCTCTGAGTCAGTTCCGACAGGCAGATGATGATGCTTGCCACGCCCACGGAAGTCATGCTGCCGGTCGTGGCCGTAGGGTGCTCGCCCGAGTTGGCCTTCGGTTCGCAGCCCGCGCTGTAGGTCCAGCCCCTCGCAGTGTCCAGGACACGGGATGCCGTCTTGTAGGAGACGTATCCGTGCTTCTTGTCCTCCAGCATCGTAATCCGCGGCACCTTGGGGCCGTCCTTCTCCTGGAATTTGAGGAAATGCTTCAGCGCTTTGACGAAGGGATCGGGAGGCACCTTCACCCCGCATCTCGAGGCGGACTTGAGCCCGAGCAGCGCGAATTGCGTGTTGGAGTGATCCGGCCCGTCCTGGCCGGGATTGATTGGGTAGCTCCAAGCGTCCTTTTCAGTGACCATCGTGCCGTTCTCGGTGCGCTTTTCGCTGTACTCGATGTTCTCCAGAAGGAACCTGACCGCCTCCTCGAGCCATGACAGGTCGTTTTTAGGCACCTTCGGCTTGTCCTTCACCAGCTGGGAGACGTCCTGCTTTATCTGGTCCTCGAGCTTGGCGTTGCTCCACCTGGCCTCGATGGCCATGATTGTGAGCGACGTCGAATACGTCTTGGTGAACGGCTGGCCCTTCAGCCATTTGAATCCCTTCTCGATTACCTCGTCGTAGCGGTTGACGCCCGATTTGAGCAGCGCGAGGAGAGCCAAGGCGGTGCTGCCGGAGTCATAGTTGTCCTTCACGTGCGTGTACGGCCAGAATCCCTCGGGTTCCTGCTTGGAAGCCACGAATTCCCGGCCCTTCCTGATGCATTCGTTCACCCTCTCCAGGAATTCCGGGTCCCTGTCCGCGGCCTTGAGCCCGGCTCCGTCGTCCTTGGGTTCCTGGGCGGCGGCTGGGAACGCGAATGCCGCGGCAATGAACGAGGCTGCCGCGAATCTCGATATGGAAAGTGGCATGGTTCCTCCGGCCTCAAGCGGTTTGGGCGCCGACCGGACGCCCGACGGATGTATTATCGCATGAACGAGGAGGACATTCCCGCTATATCCCGATTTCTCCGGTCCCGCCCCTGGCGGGACAGTCCCGGAGGCGCGCGTCAATGCCGGTCCCGGGCGTCCCGGACTGCCGAGGCGCCGGAGAAGGCGTCATTCGACCATCTCCTCGTCCGTGCCCTCGTCGGGCATGATTGAGGACCTTGATCTGTCCTCGACCCTCATCGAGGAGAAGATGATTCCTTTCTTGCTGGCGCGCACGAAATCAATCAGATGCTTCACCTCGTCGGTCATCGCCACCTCCTCCATCTTGGCGAGGGCCTCGCTCCTCAGCATGTTCCTCCTGTAGAGGATCTTGAATGCTTCCTTGATGTTGTCGCGCACCTTCTTGTCCTTGCCCGCCCGCCTGAGGCCCACGAAGTTGATGCCCGTCACCGCGACAGGCCTTCCTCCGCACGTCACGAAAGGAGGGATGTCCATGTTCGTCGCCGACAGCCCCCCCACCATGGCGAGGCTGCCGATGCGGCAGAACTGGTGGACGAGCACGCTCGACGATATGAAGGCTCCGTCGCCCACATCCACATGCCCGGCAAGCTGCGCTGAATTCACCATCGTGACTCGGTTGCCGATTCTGCAGTTGTGGGCCACATGGCTGTAAGCCATAAACAGGTTGTCGTCTCCTATGACCGTAGACGAGCCGGCGGCGGTCCCCCGGTGCACCACGACGTACTCCCTGAAGACGTTCCGCGCCCCGATTTTCAGGTATGTTTCCGCTCCCTTGTACGCGTGGTCCTGCGGCTCGTGCCCCAGCACGACGCCCATGTGGATGCGGCAGTCCGGACCGATGTCGGTCCATCCTGTGATGTATGCGTTGGGAAGAATCACGGTGCCGCGGCCTATCCTGACGTGTGATCCGACGTGGACGTTCTGCCCGATTTCCACTCCCTCGTCCATCACCGCCCCCGGTTCAACCGTCGAGTTCGGATGTATGCTCATGAATCAGCTGCCGCTTTCGAACATCTGCGCTGCCACAGCAGGAATCCCCTTGACGGCATAAGCTATCACAAGCACCCTGCCGAAGGCAACACGACTCCGGGTCCCCGGCCCGACGGTTTTGGTCCCCGCCCAGGGGAATCAGGACCGGTCTTCTATGCCGTACTCCTTGAGTTTCCTGTACAGCGTCCTGGCGCCAATGCCCAGCAGCCTGGCGGCGCGCGTCTTGTTCCCGCCCGTGGACTTGAGCGTCTCCAGAATCAGGTCCTTCTCGACGTCCCTGATGGGCCTGCCCGGCGCCAGCTGGGGCTGCTCCGGCTTCGTCTCCCTGCCTCCGGGAACGATGGAAAGGTCCACGGCCTTGATTCGGCCGTCCCGGGTCATGACCACGGCGTTCTCGATGCAGTGCTCGAGCTCACGCACGTTGCCCGGCCACGAATGCCCGGTCAGCACCGTCATTGCGTCCGGATCAACGCCGGAAATCTGCTTGCCGTTCTTCGCGGCGAAGACTTCCAGGAAGTGGCGCACGAGCATCGGGATGTCCTCTCTCCTGTCCCTCAGGGGGGGCAGCTCGATGGTGACCACCTTCAGGCGGTAGTAGAGGTCCTCCCTGACCTTCCCCCTGGCCACTTCCTCGGCGATGTCCGCGTTGGTCGCGGCGATAATCCTCACGTCCACGGCAATGGTTTCGTTCCCGCCCACGCGCTCGAATTCGTGCTCCTGGAGCACCCTCAGCAGCTTGACCTGGGTCGTACGGGGTATTTCCGACAGCTCGTCTATGAACAGGG
>JBFZBV010000425.1:0-4629 GCA_041308285.1 Planctomycetota bacterium
GTGCTCTTCCACTACGAGCTCCCTTGGAATCCGAACAGGATGGAGCAGAGGAACGGAAGAATAGACCGCTACGGGCAGAAGGCAGCGCCGGACATACGGTATTTCCACCTGGAGGGGACGATTGAGTCGCAGGTCCTTTCCGTGCTCGTGAGGAAGCTCGAGTCGATAAGGACGCATCTCGGATCCGCGTCGGACGTCCTCGCCGGGATGGAGACGTCGGATTTGGAGAGGATGCTGGCATGGGATTGCGCGCCGGAAGGGGAAGGGCGGGAGTTCGCCGCACCTTCGGAACCGGGATTTTCCATGGAGCCGTTCAGGGACCGCGGGGGGGGCGGGGACGGGGCCGGGCCGGTCTCCGGGGAGGACCAGGGCCCGAGGGTCAGGAGGTTCGTGGAGACCGCCCTCCATGCGACGGGCGGGTCCATGGAAGCGACGATGGAGGAAGGGGTCTTCAGGGTGCGGACTCCGCCCGGGATGGCGAGGAAGACCGCCGGCGAAGGGCGCGCGTGGGCCGTGGCGCCGGAATACCGGCGGGTCTCGTTCGACAGGGAGAAAGCCCTCGAGAGGGTGGCGCTCGGACCTGAGCTGCTGCACCCGAGGCACCCCCTCGTGGCGGAGCTCGCGAAGCGGACGAGGGAGGCCAGGGTTTCCGGATCGTACGCGGGCTTCACCACGGCCCGTTCGGACCGACGCCGGGGGGGCGTGCTGTACACGTTCCTGGCCGGACCGGGCGGGCCGGAATCGCCCGCGCCCGCCGAGAGGCTGGTGTGCGTCTTCCTGACCGGAGGGAAGGCCGAGCCCGCGGAATTCGATTCAATCGCGGATTCGCTTCCGGGGCCGGCGCCTAATCTTTCCCCGGCGGAGGTCGGGGCTGCGCAAGCCGCGTTCGAGGCCGGCCTGCGGAAAGCGCGCGCGGCGGCGGCCCGCTTCGCGGCCGAAGAGGCTTCGCTCGACGCGGACCGGAAGGAGAGGGATGCGGACGCGCGCCTTCGGGACCTCGAGGACTACAGGAAGAACACCGCCGCCTTCATCGAGAGGAAATACGCCCGCCGCGGGGAGGAAGGCCTCTTCTCGAAGGCCGAAAGGGAGGATCTCGCGGGGAGGATGGGCCGGGAGATGCTCAGGCTGGACGAGTGGATTCTGGACGCGGCCGAGGCGCTGGCGGCGGGCGGCGGCGCATGCCCGAAGCCGCGGGTCAGGCTGCTGGGATCCTGCATTTTCGTGTGAAGCATGCTGGACAGCCTGGAGGAAGGTTCGCCGTTCTCGGTCGAAGGGGACTATTTCCTGCCCTTCTACATATCGAAGGCGTTCCGGGGGTCGATGCCTCCCGGATTCACCGCGGGTCGCGTCGATGGCGTCAGGAAGGCGGTCTCCTCGGCCTGGAGGGAATGGTCTGCCGCGGGCGGCGGCTCGGACGGGCTTCCGAGGGCCTTTCACAGGCTGTACATGCCGGTTCTCAAGGCGCTCGGATACGCGCTGAGGAGGAGGAGCGCTCCGGCAAAGACGGACGACCTGGGCGAGATTCCGGTCGGCTACGAGGAGCCTTCGCCCCGCGGCGGATGCCTCGCGCTCGCGGCATTCATGAATCCCGAGGAGGACGCAGACACGGACGTCCTCCCGGGGTCGAGCTGCCGCCTTCCCGCCTCCGCCTCCCTGCGCTGCGCCGCCGAGACCGAAGGCGCCCGCTGGGCAATCATCTTCGCAGGCGAGCGGCTCAGGCTCCTGGATTCGCAGAGCCTCGGCTTCCGGACCGTGGAGGCCGACATCGGCGCGCTCGTGGACCGCGACAGCCGGGGAGACTGGCTCTCGTTCGCCGCAATATTCAGCAGATTGAGCCTCGCAGGGGACTTCCTGGACGGCCTCGGCGAGGAGGGCCTCAAGGTGGCGGCGGACGTTTCGGACGACCTCAGGAAATCCGCCGGGGAAGCCCTTGCGGAACTCATGAACGGATGCCTGGCCGCCGCGGGGACCGGAAAGGGCCGATGGAGGACCGAAGAGGAGCTCGCGGATCTGTTCATGCAGTGCACGTTCATCCTGTACAGGATGCTTTTCGTCCTCTTCGCCGAATCGAGGGGCCTCCTGCCGATGGAGAATCCGACGTACCGCGAAGGCTACAGCATCCAGCATCTCCGGGACGCCGCGGAGCGGGGCGAGACCGCCGGAGGGCCGTATTTCTGCCGGTCCCTGGAAGTGCTCTTCAGGCTGGTGGCCGAAGGATCGAGGTCTTCCGCGCTGCGCGTGCCCGCCTACAACGGAAGGCTCTTCTCGGAGAAGGAGACCCCCGTCCTGCTCGACCCCGGCATAGGGGAGGAGCACCTCAGAAACGCGATTCTGGCGCTGTCGCTCTCGAAATCGGCGATGGAGGACGGACGGCCGTGCAGGCATTCGTACTCGAATTTCGGCGTGGCCCAGCTCGGGTCCATCTTCGAGGGCCTTCTCACGCTCGAGCCGCGACGGGTTTCCGGAGCCGCGGGCAGGCGGATTGCCCTCAAGGCCAGGCCGGGAGCCCGCAAGGAGGCCGGAGCGTTCTACACTCCGGACTGGCTGACGTCGTTCGTCGTGAAGCAGGCGCTCGGCCCTCTCGTGCGGGGCAGGAGCGCAGCCGGGATACTCGAGATGAAGGTCCTCGATCCCGCCATGGGCAGCGGCGCGTTCCTGATTCAGGCCTTGAGGTTCCTCTCCGAGGCCTACGGAAGGAGGCTCGCGGCGGAAAGCGCGGGGGCGCCCGGAGGCGCGGAGTACCGGTCCGAATGCAAGAGGCGCGTGGCGGAGTCCTGCCTCTACGGAGTGGACAGGATGCCCCTCGCGGTGGAGCTCGCGAAGGTCTCAATCTGGCTGGAAACCGCCGAGGCGGGCAAGCCTCTCAACTTCCTCGACCACAGGCTCAGGCCCGGCGATTCGCTCACGGGGGCTTCGCTGGGGGCGGATTCCTGCGGGCTGTCCGATCCCGACCTGGTCCCGGACGAGGCTCTGCTCGGCTGGCCGGGCCTTCCGGGCGGAAGAAGGTCCGCGCTGGCGCGGATTAACAGGAAGGAGACGGAGGACGTGAAATCCGGGCAGGGGCTCCTCTTCTCCGCCGCCGGGACGGGCCGCATCCTCGAGGGCATATCGAAAGCCAGGACCCGGCTGTCCGTGCCCGACGATACGACCAGGACCGTGCGCGGGAAGCAGAAGGCCTTCTCTGCGCTCAGATCGGCGGGATCCGGCTTCGACAGGCTCAAGAACGTCCTGGACGCCTGGTGCGGCCTGTGGTTCCCCCCGCCCGGCAAGGCTCCGGCGGACCCGCCCACGACCCAGGAATTCCGCGAGATTGCCGCGGCCGAGAGGGACGGCCTCGAAATAGGCGTCCCGAGGCTGGCCGAGACCGCGCGCGCGCTGCTCTCGAGCGGATTGAAATCGAGGTTCTTCCACTGGGAAATCGAGTTCCCGGAAGTCTTCGAAGGCCGCAATCCCGGCTTCGACGCCGTAATCTGCAATCCGCCGTGGGAAGTACTCAAGTCGAACAGGCGCGAGTTCATGAAGACGGAAGGGGAGGACGCCGAATCCCCGGGGGAGAGGGCGATTCTCGCCCGCAGGTGCGAAGAGCACGCCCGGCTTCAGAGGGATTCGGCGAGGTGGTTCCGCTTCTGCGGCAAGTACGAGCACAGCGCGTCCGGCGATCTGAACACATACAAGCTGTTCCTTGAGCGGGGGTTCGGCCTGCTGAGGGATGGCGGACGCCTCGGAGCCATCGTTCCGCAATCCTTCATGGCCGACGAGGGCGCGGCTCCCCTGAGGAGGATGCTCTTCGAAAGCTCCCAGGTGAACCACGTCTACGTGGTCGACAACGCGAGGGGAGTGTTCCCCATACACAGGAGCTTCAAGTTCGTGCTGCTCGGCCTTCGCAAGGGTGGCGGGACGAAATCGTTCAGGACGATTGCCGGGATTGGGGGGCCCGGGGATCTCGCAGCGGCCAGGCCGGTGAGAGTGGAAACCGGTACGGTCGAGGTTCAGTCGCCGGAGTCGTTCTCGCTCTCGGGATTCGAGTCCCAGGACGCGGCGGATACGGTCGCAGCGATTTCGCAGGCCGGATTACCCGCCTGCGCGGACGGCAGGCCGTGGGGCCTTTCGTTCAGGACGGAGGTTCACGTGACCAACGATGCGGCGCTGCTGGGGCCGTGGGGCGGGGCGGGTGATTGGGGCGGAGGCGGCCGCCTGACGCTGTGCGAGGGAAAGACAATCTGGCAGTTCCGGCCCTGGTCGGTGAGGCCTTCCCTATGCATGGCAGAGGCGGACGCGGCCGGCAGGACGGGGGGCGAATCGGGGTACAAGATTGCCTTGAGGAGGGTGGCGCGGGGCACGGACGAGAGGATGCTCGTCGCATGCGTGCTCCCTTCGCGGATTCCCTGCGAATTGAACGCCACGGTCGCGCGCGTGGAGGGCGACGCCGTCCCGGCGGGAGCCCTGCTCTACTGCCTGGCGTTCCTCAACAGCTTCGCGCTGGAGTACGTCATGAAGAGGAGGGCCAGCGCCACGTTGAACATATTCCATCTCCGCCAGGCCCCTCTTCCGAGACTCGGCGGCGGCCGCCCGCTCTACCTCGCGATATGCGCGCTCTCGGCCCGGCTGTCCTGCACCGGGGAGCGGTAC
>JBFZBV010000426.1:0-3200 GCA_041308285.1 Planctomycetota bacterium
GGGGTCTCGCCGGCCTGCGCGGCTTTGCGGATTCTGCAGCATTCCGGCGACCTGCCTCTCATGCTCGCCGCAATGCCGGAAATCGAGAAAGATCCGAAGACGATAGAGAGCGATCCGCAGACCTTCGCCGTCTTCTATGACAACGTGAGAATCCTGCTGGGAGAGAAGCAGAAGTTCGGGACGCAGACAGGGATGAATGAAAAAGGGAAGCATGCCGTGCTCCCGCTCCTGGATACTGGTAAAGTAGACGCGTTCCGGAAGGAAATCGGCCTTCCTCCGCTGGCGGAATATCTGGATGCGATGAAGGAAAAGACCGGAATGCAAGCGGCGATCTCCGAGGAAGATTAGGTCCCCTGCTTCAAAGGCAGCGAATCTGCGGATCAATCCCGTCGTTTGAAATCCATTGCCCCGGCCTTCTCCCCGAAAAAGAAGGGGATGAGTGGGAGGGCGAACCTCCAGGTGAGCCGCTCAGGAGCATTTGATGAGAGTGGCTGGGAGGGCGAACCTCCAGGTGAGCCGCTCTGGATTGTGTGAGAGCAGGAGCCTCGCCCTCCCAGTCGCCTACCCGCGCACGGCGAGATCGGCGCACTTTTCGCGCGGAGCGTACACGACTTCCACGCCGCAGTGCGAGGGGCAGTAGAAGGCAGCCTTGGCCGAGTCGAGCGCCACGCGCCGGAAGCCCATGGATCCGAGCGGGGCCGAGACCACGCAGGTGTCGCAGACGATTTCGACGCCCGAGGCTGCGAGCTCCGCGGCGATGCCCTCCTCGCGCGCGGCGTCCCGCACTTTCCTGGACGTCATCGCCCAGGTCCTGATCCTGGCCTTCCTGCGCCGGAAAATGCGGGCGAGGTCCCTCAGGTCCCCGATTGACGCGTGCGGGCATCCGAAGGCCACGAGGTCCGGCGACCCGCGGCCGAGGGAGAGCATCCGGGAACCCGCTTCCAGCGCGTCGATCCTGGTCTTGCGGGCTTCCGTCTCCCACCTGCCGGGCGGGGGCGCCGGCGTAGCGTCCTCAACGTAGAACAGCGCGACCGATCCGGCGGCGCCCATTGCCGCGGCCATGGCGAGAAGCTCGCCCTCGGACGGCTCGGGCTGATCAGGCGCGAGCCTGATGAACGGCACTCCCGCCCCGACGGCCGAGCCGATTTGCAGGCCCAGGAGCCCGAAATCCGACGGCCCGCAAAGGCGGACCACGGCGTCCACGACGTGGGTGGGGACCCTGTTCTCCTCGAGGAGCAGCCCGTATTCAGCAGTCCTGCCCGTGACGGCCGAGCAGAGCGCCTCGGGCCCGCCGGGCCTGTTGGTCCTCGCGCCGAGCATGGAGTTCGCCCATGAAGCAGCCGACGACTCGGCCCATGCGAGCGCCGCGCCCGGCTTGACCTCGACGCCGGCCCTGTACGGCGTGCACGTGAGAATCGCGTCCGCCCCTGCCGCCGACAGTGCGTCGACAATCGCCCGCTGGCCGGCCACGAAATCCCCGTCCAGGCCCGACCCGTCCGCGGTCTCCAGGTCCATGCCGCAGGGATTCACCGTGGTGGGGACGCGGAATCCGCGGGATCCGGCGAGGATTTCTTTCATGTAAGCGAGGCCGTGCCGGCCGATGTTCGAGTAGCTTATGCCGGACACGTGAACGGACTCGACCGGGACCAGTCTGGCCGCGCCGTACACCGTGCCGACCGCCACGACAAGCTCGAGCGCCTTCCTAGGGCCGTCGCCCATCCGGCCCTCGAGCATGTCCCGCTCCTCTTCGGCCAGGGCCGGGCCGGTTTTCGTCCGGGCTGCCATCGAACCATCCCTCTGGCGGAGCCGTATCCGCTGCGGCCCGCACGGGGGCCTGCCTCCGCGTGCGTTATCCCCCGGGGAACCCGCCCTCCCACTCGAGGCCGATTTTCAGGCGCACCTCGGCCATCTTCCCGGCCTTCAGGCTCAGGTTCCAGACCGGGGTCACGCAGGACTGCTGGTACAGGAGCTCGAAGCCGGATTCCGACTGCGACACCGTGCTGACCGGGTAGAGGTGCAGTTCCGCGGCCGGGGAGAACTCCAGGCGAATCCGAATCTTGAGCCATTCGTCGCACAGCCCGAGCGCGTCGCACTGGGACAAAACTCCGGAGAACCCGAGTTTCCCTATCCGCCCGCCGGACCGCGCGAAGTAGTACCTGTCGTCGGTCTCGCCGGACAGCATCGCGAAGTTGAGCTCGGGCCCGAAATGGACTTCAGCGTCGCCCTCGGCGAGCAGCGCGTAGTCGGCCGAGATCCCCGCGATCCCGGCCTCGAGGGAGATTTTCTTCACCAGGGACAGGGGGATCCTGTCTCTCCCGACGGACACCGACCCCTTCCTGAACAGGATGAGCTCGGCCCTCTTGTCGCCTCCGGCCATCTCCATGCCGTAGTGCCTGCCCGCGAAATCCCCCGCCTCCTCGTATTTCGCCGATTCCATGCGTTCGATTGTGGTGCCGGGCCCGAAGAAATGGTCCAGCAGAGTCGCCCTGTCGCACCGGTCGTAGGCGAGCTTCTCCCTGATTCCGCGCTGCTTCGACCTGCGTATGTCGTGGATGCTGGAGACGCCGTCGCCCTGAGCGTCGTCCGCCGGGATTTGGGAGTGGTAGTCCTCCCTGCGCCTGGTCATCGTCATGAGCGGGTTGAACTGCTTCTCGAGCATGTCGAGCTCGAAGATGGATCCGCCCGCCGCCGGCGAGAAATAGGCCTTTATCATGCCGTTGTCCATGCAGACTTCGGGCCTGCCGTCGAAATCGAAGTCGAACGACCTCATGTCCACACGGCTCGCGTCCCGTCCGATGGACTTCCTCGCCGCGTTCTCGGCGCCGAGCAGATGCCTGTACGCCGCGAGCCTCAGATGGGGCAGGTAGAGCCCGCCGAACACGCCGTGCCAGTACACGCAGTTGACCTGGCCCCTGTAAAGGTCGAGCTGCGCTTCCTCCTTGCCCGGGAAGTCGACGCCCCCGTTGTGGACCGCCGCGCTGACCTCCATCATCCTGCTGTACAGCCGGTTGGCCTCCGCGTACTTCACCCTGAAGTTCCGCCAGAACCCCCCGCCCAGGAAGGACCTGAACCTGTCCAGCAGGCCGAGCCTCTTCGCGTCCTCCTCGAGCCGCCTGTATTCCTCGAGCGCCGCGGACGGCATGGACCACTCCACCATCTCCCGGTAGGACGAGTCGGGCACGAAGACGAGGCCCGGTTCG
>JBFZBV010000427.1:0-8857 GCA_041308285.1 Planctomycetota bacterium
TGAGCCCCGAGACCATGTGGTAGAACTCCCCGTACTTCGGGTTCAGGCCGAACACCTTCGCGCGGACCGCTTCGAAGCCTTCCCTGTCGCCCCTCATGTACCGCACGCCCGCCGACAGGGACAGGGCGGTGAGATGCCTCGGATTCACCGCAAGCGCAGCGGAGAGGCCCTTGTCGGCCTGGTCGTACATCTGGTCGGCGAGGTCGACCATCGCGCCCATGACGAGTGCGTCGACGTGGCGCGGATTGACCTTGAGGGCCCTCCTGCACTCCTCCGCGGCCTTCTGGTTGTCGTACCTCGTGAGGCAGCAGGCCGCGAGCCCGACGTGGGCGTCCGGGTAGTTCGCGTTCTCCTTGAGCGCGTCGGTGAAGTACTTCCGGTCGACCACGTACTTCGCCATCATGAGGTTGCCCAGCGCCACGCGCGCCTCGACGTTCCCCGGGTCCTTGTCAATCACGTCCTCGAGGATCCGCTGCGCGTCCTTCACCATGTCCTGGTGCCTCTGGGACATCTCCACGGCGCCGAGCGCTATCGAAATCAGGTTGTCCGGCGTCTTGTCGAAGTCGTCCGAAAGCCACAGCTGCGTGAAGGTGTCGAAGAGCGCGTATGCCTCGTCTCCGCGCCCATGCTCCTTCTCGATGAGGCCCAGGAACAGCACCGGCCTGAGGAGCCTGGGGTGGGATTTCCGGAGGTTCTCGAACGCCTTGCGGGCCTCGTCGAGGGCGCCCTTGTAGAACAGGATTTCCCCCTCCGCCATCGCCGCGCGCCCCTTCGCGGCCTCGTCCGCCGCGCCCCTCGCAATCTCCCCGGCGAGCGCCGCGGCGGCTTCGAGTTCGCCCGTCATCCGGGCGGTGCGCATCGCGCCCTCGCGCGCGGCCAGGAGACCGGCGGCGAGATCCGCGTCGCCGGGCTGCTCGGCCGATTCCTTCCCGAGCGCCCCGATTACCTCCCTGTATTTCTCCAGGGCGAGCGCGTAGAAGCCCTTCTTCTCCCTCTCAGAGGCCGCGTTCAGGAGCTTCTGCGCGTCAAGCGCCTCCGCCGCGGACGCGGCGGCGGCGAAGACCGACTCCGCGGCGAGGAAGAACGCGATTGCCCTGAGCGCGCGGGAACAGCCCCGGAGGGCGGCAGCCGCGCGCCGCTCCGGCCCGGGGCGTCCGGTCGAGCCGATTCCGTGTTTCATGCCCGCATCACCCGGCGGGGCGCGCCCGGGCCGTGCCGGGAACCCGCGCCGGACCTCCAACATCACAATCCCGGCAAGCCGTTGCCCGACGGCAATACGCGGCTTGTCCGTTCCATATCGCGCGCTTCGCGCATGCTTCGCTGAATTCGTTCCGGTTCCTGCGAAATCCCCCCGGAGTCTCCAGGGCCATCCCCGGCCCGCACGCCGCCGGGCGGCTTCTCACCGCGGCGGAGCCGCGTCCTCGTCCGAAAAAGGAGTCAGCCTGCTCCTGACGTGCTCGTGGATGAGGCCGTTGGACGCGAGTATGTTCGATCCGAAGATGTAGTCGCCCCCTCCGGAGAAGTCGGTCACCTTCCCGCCCGCCTCGGTCACGAGGAGCGCCCCCGCCGCGACGTCCCACGGCTCGAGGTACAGCTCCCAGAAAACGTCGAAGATTCCCGCGGCGACGTAGGCGAGGTCTATGACGGCCGCGCCGCACCGCCGCACTCCCATGAACTCCATCACCAGCCTCGAGAAGTTGTCCACGTTGTTCTGCCTCTTCCGCCGCCTGTTGTACGCGAATCCCGTGGCGCCAAGGGCCTTGTCGGGCGAGTCCACGGCCGAGACCCGGAGCCTGGACCCGTTCCTGTACGCCCCGCCGCCCTCCCAGGCCGTGAAGAGGTCGCCCGCGGCCGGGATTGCCACGGCCGCCGCGGCAGGCCGGCCCAGGCGGACGTAGGCGATGGAAACGGCGTAAAAAGGATGCCCCCGCATGAAGTTGACGGTCCCGTCCAGGGGGTCCACAATCCAGACGTCGTCCCCCACCGCCCCTCCGGCCTCCTCGCCGAGGACCGTATGGCCGGGGAACCGGGACAGCACGGCCGACCGTATGTATTCCTCCGACCGGACGTCAATCTCGGTCACGGGATTGCTCGCGCCCTTGAATCTGACGCCGACGCGGTCGAGGCGGGCGGCGCCGTCGCTGACGATGGCGGCAGCCCCCCGGGCCACCTCGCCTGCGAAAACCGATATTTCACGAAGACCGGCCGCCATCGCCCCTCCTGGCCTCCCTGAGCCTCCCCCAGTAGAGGAGCCTCCTCCTGATTTCCTTCTCGAACCCGTACTGCCCGGGGGCGTAGAACTCCGCGTTCCGGATTTCCGCGGGAAGGAAGGTCATGCCCGTGGCCTTGTCCGGATTGTCGTGCGGATACTCGTAGCCTTCCCCGTAGCCGGCCTCGGACATCAGCGAGGTCACGGGGTTCCTTATGGGTTTGGGCACGGGCAGGCTGCCGTGCTTCGCGACTGCTTCCTTCGCGGCTCCGTAGGCGGCGTACAGCGAATTGCTCTTCGGGGCGGCCGCGAGGTAGACGACCGCCTCGGAAAGGGCCAGCGCCCCCTCGGGCATGCCGATGAAATGCACGGCCTGGAACGCGTTCAGCGCCACGGAAAGCGCCTCTGGGTCCGCGAGACCCACGTCCTCGCTCGCGAAGCGGACGAGCCTCCTCGCGACGTAGAGCGGGTCCTCGCCGGCCTCCAGCATCCTCGCCAGCCAGTAGAGCCCCGCCTGGGCGTCGGAGCCGCGCAGGGACTTGTGGAGAGCCGATATGACGTTGTAGTGCTCCTCGCCCGCCCTGTCGTAGAGCAGGGTCCTGCCGCCGAGGGCCTCGCGCACGTGGGCCGCCGTCACCGCCCGGCCGCCGCCTTCGGCCCCGGCGGCCAGGTTTGAGGCGATTTCCAGGACGTTCAGCATCTGCCGCGCGTCGCCGTCCGCCTGGTCGACGAGCGCCGCTCGCGCGTCGGGGTCCGCGCCGATTCCCGCGCCCCCGAGCCCAGTGCGGGCATCGGCCAGCGCCCTGTCCAGAATCCCGGCCAGCTCCTCCCTGGAGAGCCGCGAGAACTCGAACACCCTGCAGCGGGAAAGAAGCGCCCCGTTGACCTCGAAGGAGGGGTTTTCCGTGGTCGCCCCGATGAATGTGATTGTGCCGTCCTCGACGAACGACAGGAAGGCGTCCTGCTGGGCCTTGTTGAACCGGTGCACCTCGTCGATGAACAGGATCGTCTTCCTCCCCTCGGAGGAGAACCTGAGACGGGCCGCCTCCATCACCTCCTTGATGTCCCTGATTCCCGAAGTCGCGGCGCTGTAGGCGTGGAACGCCCTTCCCGTCCGGGCTGCTATGACCCTCGCCAGCGTCGTCTTGCCGACCCCGGGGGGGCCCCAGAGAATCATCGAGACCAGCTTGTCGGACTCAATCATCTCCGCCAGGACCTTGCCGGGGCCGAGCAGGGCCCTCTGGCCCACGAATTCCTCGAGCGTCCCAGGCCTCATCCTCTCGGCGAGGGGCTTCCTGGAAGATTCGGGGGGAACCTGGCTCTCGAAAAGATTCTCCACTTCAGACGCCCGAACACGCAGCCGCGCCCCGGAACCCCGGGCCCGCTCGGGCCCGCCTTCGCGCGGCCGGACAGCAGATTATAGCCCCTCGCCGGCCCCAAGGCCAACCCGGGCGGCCGGGACTCTCGCGGCGAGCGCGCTTATCATCGCCGGGGCCTTCCACAACTCCACGAGGCCGAGCATGGCGGGACGGCCGATTGACCCGGCGTCCACCCCGGCGGACTCGAGAGCTTCCCTGAGAGGCCCCTCATGGCGTTCGCCCTCGGGCCATGTCAGGAACTCGAGCCCGCATTCCCGGCACATCCCGCAGAGGCCGGGGACGTCGAATAAATGCTCGACCGGGTTCAGGAACGCGTCGGCGAGGAACGCGTCGTCCTCGTAGTAGCCGGAATGCCTCTCGGACACCATGGAAGGGAGGCGGAGCAGCGACCTCGCGATTCTGATTCCTGACTCGAATCCGCCTCGCCCGGCCGCGACCCGCCTCACAATCTCCCTCAGGCGCGATTCGTGCGGCCTGCCGACCCTGCTGAAAACCGACACGTACAGCAGCCCGCCCGGGTCGAGGAGCCCGGCCAGCGCCGCGAACACCCCGTCGGGATCCCCGAGGTGGTGGAGCACTCCGTCGCACACGATCGCGTCGAAGCGCCCGAGACCGGGCAGGGAGCCCGTATCCTCGAGATTCGCAGCTCGCAGCGAGACGTTGCCGGCCCCTTCGGCGGACGTCACGGCGGCCGCCGCCTCGAGCGAGGCGCCGCTCATGTCGGCGCCCGTGATTTCCGCCCCTGCCAGGGCCCTAGACAGGCCGGCGAGCTTCATGCCCGTTCCGCACCCCGCGTCCAGCACGCGGCCCTTCGCGACCCCGGGGTTCCGGGCGGCAAGCATGTCGCCCAGGCGCGCACCCTCGTCCAGAAGCCTCCTCCGGCGCCTGCTCCACGCGCCGCCCCGCCGCACCGGAGGATACGGGTACGCCCCGTACAGGTCCGCGACGCCCGAGCCTTCACCGCCCATCCCCGCCTCCTTCCGGTCCATGAAGGAACTCCCACAGCGACCGCGCCGCGCGATCGTTCATGAGCGGCGCGGAGGCGAGGTCCGCCAGGCCCGCGTTCCTCACACCTTCGATTCCGCCGAACAGGGCCAGCAGCGACTTCCTCCGCCCGGGCCCTATGCCGGGCGCGCCCTCGAGCCCGGTGGCGAGCGTCCTGGCCTTCCTGAGCTTGCGGTGATAAACCCCTGCGAATCGGTGCGCCTCGTCCCTCGCGCGCTGGAGCAGATGCAGGCCCGGGCTCCGCTCGTCGAGAATCAAGGGCGGCCCTCCCCGGGGCAGGTAGATGCGGTCCGGCAGGGGATTTCCTCCCGCTGCCGGCCTCTCCTTCGCGATTGAGACCGCCTCCACTCCTTCCGCGCCCGCGCCCGCCATCGCGGCCAGCGCCGCGGAAAGCTGGGCGGGCCCCCCGTCTATCACGAGCAGGTCCGGCTTCTCCGTGCGCCTTTTGAACCTCCTCGAGACGACCTCGGCTATCATCGACGGATCGTCGCGCGTCGCCGCCCCGCGTATCCGGAACCTCATGTACCCCGCCTTCCAGGGCTCGCCGTCCACGAAGCAGGACATGCCTCCCACGGCGTCGGACCCGCCGAGGTTCGAGATGTCGAAGCACTCGACCCTCGCGGGGGCGGCGCGGAGGCCGAGACCCGCCTTGAGCTCCTCCGCGGCCGGGGCCCCCCGCCCGGCCCTGCCGGCCCACTGCTTCAGCGCGTGCCAGGCGTTCTTGGACGCGAGCGCCGTCCTGGCGCGCTTCTCGCCCCTCTTCGGCTCGTGCACCCTGACGGCGCCGCCCCTGCGCTCCGAGAGGAGCTCCGCGATGACGGCGGCGTCCTCCAGGCCGAATGGGAGGAGGACCTCCTCGGGGACCGCGGCGCCCGACCTGCAGTAGTATTGGCCGAGATAGGAGGAAAGGAGCTCTCCGTCCGGCATGGCGGTGCGGAAGCAGGCGGATCCGGCGCTGACTATGCCGGCCCTGCGCATGACGAGGACCTGAACCGCGGCCGCGTCGCCCTCCCGCGCGAACCCGAAGACGTCCGTCTCCCTGACGTCGTACCCTGCGACGTGCTGCGTCTCCACGGTGCGCTCGACGGCCTTAATCTGGTCCCTGATGGCGGCCGCCCGCTCGAAATCTAGCGCGGCCGACGCCTCGGCCATCCTCTCCCTGAGCCGGCCGGTGAGGGCGTCCTTCCTGCCCGTGAGGAAGAGAATCGTGTCGTCCACCAGCCCCCGGTAGTCCTCCGGGGATATCTCCCCGGTGCAGGGGGCCGAGCACCTTCCGAGCTGGTGCTTGAGGCAGGGCCTCCTGCGGCCGCTGAACCCGGAGTTCCTGCAGGTCCGGACCGGGAAGACCTTCTGGACGATGTGCAGCGTCTCCCTCAGGGCCGCGGCCGAGTCGAAAGGCCCGATGTACCTCGCCCCGTCGTCCCTGGGCCCCCTCACCTGGTACAGGCCGGGGAACTCCTCGTCCACGGTGATCCTGAGGCTCAGGTATCGCTTGTCGTCCCGGAATACGACGTTGTACCTCGGCTTGTTCTCGCGGATGAGGTTGCTCTCGAGTATGAAGGCTTCCTTCTCGTTGTTGGTGACGATGCACTCGAGGTTCCTGGTCTCCGACACGATTCTGTCGAAGAAGAACCTGCCGTCGTCCCTGCCCGAGAAGTAGGACCTGACCCTCTTCTTCAGGTCCTTGGCCTTGCCGATGTAGACGACGTCCCCCTTCTCGTCGAAGAATGCGTAGACTCCCGGACTCGAGGGGACGGAATCGAGCTTGCTCTCGATGATGCCCATGTGGCGGGATTATAAACGCTCGTCCTGGACATGTCGCGGGAACGCGGAGAAAATCCGCCGCGCAGGGCCGCCGCGGAAGCGCCTCCGGCAATCAGAACTGCAGCGCAACTCCGATTTTGACGGGGAACGTCACGATGTCGTCCACGCGCTTGCCGACCCCGGCGTAGCCCAGGTTGCTCATGGGGATGAGGATCTGGATTCCGAAATCCACGAAAAGCCCGAAATTGGGGCCGAGAGGCATCCATTGGATCCCGATGGAGGCGAATGCCGTGAAGGAGAGCCCGGTCTCCCAGAAGGTGTTCTTCACGGACGTCGCATCGGTCGCCTCCCGGAGCTCGTCGATAATCGCGGGCCCGAAGCCCACCCGGAGGAACGGGAAGGCGTTAAGCATGTAGTCGTACCACTCGAGCTCCCAGGGGGCGTCGCCCGTGTAGACGTTCCTGAGCCAGTACGGGAACTGGATTTTCAGGCCCGGGCACAGCGTGAAGTAGCTTATGTCGTCGTATTTGTACCACCCAATCCCCGTATAGGTCGTTCCCCTGGAATCGAACCTGTCGAAGCCCACCTCCATGAAGAAACCGATGTACCCGACGTCGATTCCCAGCGTGACGTCCAGGCCCATCCCGTCGCTCCATCCTGACATGTAGGTGGGGGTATCCGGGCCGCTGCCGTGATGTATCCTCCCTTGCGGGGCCACCCCGAACTTCGGGCCGAACATGATGGCCAGCTTCGTCTCGGGTTCATCGGCCTTCACGACCGTCTCGTCCCTGTCGAGCTCCCTGGCGTACAGCTCGTCCAGCGCGGGGTTTCCGCCCGAGACCCGACGGGATTCGGGCAGGACGGTGCTGTCTTCGACGTCCCGGTCGGGGATTGCCGCCGCAGGGGCGCAGAGGGCCAGGAGGATTATCGCGGTTCCAAGGGCAGGCAGTGCCGTGGATGAGCGCATGTCGCCTCGGTCCTCCGCGAACAGAGCTGTAATCCGGAAAGAAACCGAAGGGCGCATTCTAGCGGCCCCGGGGGCTTCAGTCAACACAAAAGCCCGTCCCGCCTTCACCTCCGCCCCATCACGACCTCGATGTTCATCCGCGTGCCGCCCCTGAGGACGACCATCATGACCTTGTCGCCTGCCTTCGTCCTGGAGATTGCCGTCCTGAGGTCCTCGAAGGTCTTCACGTCCGTTCCCCCGACCTTGAGAATGACGTCGCCCTGCCGCAGGCCGGCCTTCTCGGCGGCGGAGTTCTCCACCACCGCTGAGACCACCACCCTTTCCGTCTCGGTGTTGTCCACGTTCACGCCCAGGAAAGGCCCGCCTTCGCCCTGCCCCCCGCCCTGTCCGCCGCCGAGAAGCTTCTCGAGCAGCTTCTCCATGTCGAACTCGCCCTTCAGTATCTTCTCGAGGTCGAGATCGCCCTTCTCGAACATCTTCTTCAGGTTCTCGAACATGTCCTTCAGCATGTCCCCGCCGCCGGCAGGCGAGGGCTGCACGTCCGCCCCGTATGACGCCGGAGGATCGGCCCTGAGCCCGCGCTTGAGATCCCCGACCACGGCGGAGACTTCCTCGGCCGTCACGGCGTAGCTTGATCCCGGATAGAAGTTCGCCACGTTGATGCCCACCAGGGCGCCGCCCGAGTCGAAAAGGGGCGACCCGAACATGCCGGCCGTGATTCTCGAATCGTGTTGCAGCACCCGGTCGTAGGGCCTGAGCGGGCTCTCGTTGGGCGTGCCGAACATGCCGAACAGGCCCATGGTCGGAATCTTCCTGTCGCCGCTTATCTTCCTTCCCGTCGCGCTCACCACGCCCACTGCGAGGGGCAGCCCGCCCGGCGAAGGGGTTATCACCCAGTCCCCGGGCCTGAGCGAGGCCGCCGATCCGAGGTCGGCGGCTTCGAGCCGCCGGCCGGTCTCCACCTTGAGAAGGGCGACGTCGAGCCCGCCGTGGAAGCCCGCGACCGACGCCTCGAACGTCCCCACGCCCGCCACCTTCACTCCCAGGCCGCCCTGCACGGCAAGGCGGTAGTTCGTCAGCACGTAGCCTTCCGGGTCGACTACCACGCCGTACCCCGTCCTCTCGCCCCCCTTCAGCACCTCCACGACGCACCGGGAGATCCTGGCGTTGAGTTCGGAGAAATACGCCGAGATGAACTCGTTGCGCGTGGGGGGCCTGGGCTGGCCGGCCCCGCCCCCTTCCCGGCCCTGCAGGCTCTTGAAGAGCATCCCGAACATCTTCCCGAAGGCGCTCTTGCCGTACATCTTCTCCAGGTCCTCCGGGTTGATTTCACGCTGAAGGTCGGCCATGGCCTCGCGGAAATCGCCCATCTTCCGGCCCTGCACGTTGAATCCCGACGAGAGCCTCGGGAGCTCGGGTTTAATCTCGTCGATTGGCACGGCGTAGGCGTTCTCGTTGACCAGCAGGATTGCCCCGTTGATGCCGAGCAGCTTCCCGTCCATGCCCACGAGGGGGCCGCCTGAATTGCCGGCG
>JBFZBV010000428.1:0-2700 GCA_041308285.1 Planctomycetota bacterium
GATTATCGAGGACTTGATGCCTAGGAACGGTATGAGCAGGAACCCTGCGGCGAAGCAGCCCGCAATCGATCCCACGGTGTTCACGGTGTAGACCTCGCCAATCTCGCGGCCGAGCCTGCCAATCTCCCTCGAGTACGCGGACACCGCGAGCGGGAAGGCCGCTCCCATGAGCAGGGTGGGGACGAAGATGACAGCCGCCGCGAAACCGAAGTTTATCAGCATGAGGAGCAGCATCGAGTCGGACGTGAACACCTTCGCGAACATGAAGAAGCCGAAGTCGAAGAGGCAGACGCCGGCCATGACGGAGCATCCGATGAGCACCTCGCACCATGCGAGGACGGTCACGGGCCGGCGCAGCCGGCCGATGCGCCTGGACATGACCGCGGATCCGATGGCGAGCCCCGCGAGGAACACGGTCACAATCAGGCTGAATGCGTAGACCGAGGACCCGATTGCGAGCGACAGGAACCTCGTCCAGGCGATTTGGTACGTCATGGACGCGAAGCCGGATATCGCGAACACCGCGAGCACCGCCGCGGCGAGGCCCCTCCTCCCCTGTTCCGCCGACTCACACGCCGGGGGGGCCGGCGCTTCCGGGACGGGCCGGGCGCAAGTCTGCTCCGGCCCGCGGCGGGAGAAGAGGAAGTGGGAGGCGACCGCGGCCGCGGCTATCGCGAAGTTGATTGACGAGGCTATCAGGGTCGTTCCGGTTTCGCCGAGGTTCGGAATGAGCACGAAGCCCGCGAGGAAGGTCCCTGCCACGGCGCCGAAAGTGTTCACCGCGTAGAGCCTGCCGACGCCCCGGCCAATCATGCCGGCGTTCCGGACGCAGTATTTCGAAAGGACCGGGAGCGTGGCGCCCATCATCGCGGTCGGCAGAATCAGGACGGCGAACGCGAGCACGAACCTCACGAGGCTGAAGGGGTAGAACGAAAGGTGGAAGGAGTCCCATACCGACCTGTAGACGGGCACGGCGAGGCCCAGGACAAGGGGCACGATCAGGCCGTACGCGCCCACGACGGCCTCGAGCGCGCCGTAGACCGCGACGTGCGACTTCATCCGGTCCGCCAGCCTGCCGAAGACGTAGCTCCCCAGGCCGAGGCCGCCCATGAACGCGGCGACCGTGGTGGCCACCGCGAAACTCGTGGATCCGAAGACCAGCACCAGTTTCCGCATCCACACGGTCTCGAACACGAGAGAGCTCGACCCCGAGAAGAAGAACATCAGAATGACGACCGCCTGCGGGACGCGGTACGGGACGGGAGTCCGGGCTTCGGCCGGCGCTTCGGGTTCTTCCGTCACTTGAGCCTCAGAAAGCAGCTTTGCATCACGGACAGGTCCTTGAGATCCGGCTTGACGCGGTCTATCAGCGCCTTGGTGACGCCGTCGTTGTATCCCGACGCCGGCTTGAGGTCCGGGTGGAAGCCGGCGAAATGGGCGTTTATCCTCGAGACGTAGACCTCCCTCACGTACTTGCCGGCGATGGACGCCATGGATATCGGCATGTCCAGCCTGTCCCCGTCGTGGATGAACCTGACCTGCCCGAGCCCCCTGAGCGAGTACTCCGAGACCAGGTGCGTCTCCTCCTTCGACAGGACGGCGAAGGAGGAAAGGAATTCGAAGTATTTCGTGTAGAACTTGAGGTTCATGACCTTGCCGCAGAGGTACAGCGCCTCCTCCCCGAAGGACTCCGTGAAGTGCCTGATTACCTCCTCGAACGCGGCGAAGTTCAGGAGCGACTTCCTCGCGAGCGGGAACCTCGCGAAATAGTCGTTGTAGCGCAGGGAGCAGTAGATGTTCGATTTCAGCGAGATGATTCGCCCCGATCCGGAGCCCGCGCAGGAGGATAGGAGATCCGCGATTCGCTCGATTCGCCCGGCGAATCCTTCCCGCGCAGAGAACAGGGGCAGTGCGGCCTCCGCGGCGAAGCAGGGGGCCCGGCTGGGAGAGGGGCACAGGGTCTCGAAGGGCGCGAGCGAAATCCACCCCAGGAACTCGTCCGCCGTTGCCGGAACCCGGCCGGTCAGCAGGCGCATCAGGGCGAGCGTCAGGTCCTCGGCGCCCGCCATGTCTTTGAAGCCCGCTACCTCCTTGCTGTCGCCGATACGGATGCCGAGGTCCGCCATCCGGTCGTAGGCCGCGTGCGCGGCGGATCGGTCGTATCCGCCCTCGCCGGCTTCCATCGCGAAACCCGTCACGACCAGCGGGCCGAGCCTCGGACCGAGCCCGTTCTCGTCGATTCCGACGACCTTGAGCCTGCCAAGGGGCTTCGAAGCCTCGGTAGGAGGCCACAGCATACCCTGCTCGGGTTCTTCCGCCATGATGCCCTCGACACACAGCATGTAGTTGAAAGGGCGAATCTTATTACAAAATGTCGTTGATGGCAACATGCCCCTGCCCGTGGCGCCCGGGAGGGGCTCCCGGGCGAGGCTGGGCGCTTTCGCTTGAAATCCGGGCCGAACCCCGATATGTTCTCATCCGTACGCTGCGGCAGGGGGGCGCTTGATTCCCGGCCCCGGACGCACGGCGGGTCCGGCGGCGGCGCATGACCCTGAGGGGCCGCGCGAATCAGGGCCGCGGTTTTGGAGATGACCGACATGGACGACAAGAACCGGGAATGCCGGCCTGAAGACCTGGCGAACCGGGTCGACGAGCTCGAGTCCCTGCTCGACCAGAGGACCCGGGACCTCGAATCCCTGC
>JBFZBV010000429.1:0-6914 GCA_041308285.1 Planctomycetota bacterium
CGGCCCTAATCAGCATGGAACGCGCCGGAGATCCCGCACGCGGCCGGATCGCCGACGGGGGGACGGTCTACCTCGCCGCCGGCGACCCCGGCGGGATGATGGTGTCCATGATTCAGTCCAACTACATGGGCTTCGGGTCGGGAGTGGTGATAGGCGGCACCGGAATCAGCATGCAGAACAGGGGCGCATGCTTCACTCTCGAGCCCGGGCACCCAAACGAGGCCGCGGGGGGCAAGAAACCGCTGCACACCATCATCCCGGCGTTCGTTGCCAGGGACGGGAAGCCGGTCATGAGCTTCGGGGTGATGGGCGGGGACATGCAGCCGCAGGGGCACATGCAGGTGGCGATGCGCGTCCTTGCCCGGGGACAGAACCCGCAGGCTGCATGCGACGCTCCGCGCTGGTGCGTGACCGCGGACGGCCGCGTGGCGGTTGAGGAAGGCTTCCCGACGGCGGTGTTGGACGACCTGAAGCGCCGCGGCCACAAAGTGCACTTGGACGAAAGCGCCTGGCGGTTCGGCGGTGCGCAGGCGGTATACGTGACGGACTGCGGATACCTTGGCGCCTCGGATCCGCGCAAGGACGGGCTGGCGGCGGGATTCTAGGAGAGCAATGATGAACCCGGGCGAAAAACGCCGAGACTCCCGAGAGCCTCGTCCGCCTGCGAAAAAGCGCGGAATCTTCGACGCTGACTTCGCCAGGACCCTTTTCCCGGCCTTCTCGGCCGAACTCCCGCCGGCATGGGCGTTCCTCGACAACGCAGGAGGGACATTCCCATGCGGGGCAGTCCTCGACAGGTTCTTCCGGTTCTACCGGGACAACAAGGTCCAGCCGTACGGGTTCAACGCACTGGCTGCCGCAGCCGGCGAACAGATGGACGAGGGCCGCAGGACATTGGCCGAACTGCTGGACGTCGACGCCGCAACCCTGACCCTGGGCCCGTCGACCACGCAGAACCTCAACACGCTCGCAGCCGCGTGCGGGCCCCTTGTCGGGCCGGGACTCGAAATCCTCGTATCGGGCCAGGAGCACGAGGCCGACTTCGGATGCTGGGAACGGATCGCGCGCAGGACCGGCGCGACGCTCAGGGTCTGGCCTGTGAATCCGGAAACAGGGGAGCTGGACATCGCCGGCCTCGAACGCCTTCTCACCGGCAAGACCCGGCTCGCCTGCGTCACTCATGTCTCGAACATAGTTGGAACGTTGAATCCCGTGGCGGACATCGCGCGCATGGTCCACGGCGCGGGCGGCCGCCTGATTGTGGACGCCGTCTCATGCGCGCCGCACCGCTGGCCCAGGATTCGCGAGACGGGCGCGGACGCCTACTGCTTCAGCACGTACAAGACCTTCGCCGTTCACCTCGGCGTGATGAGGGTGGAACCGGCCTTTCTCCAGGAGCTGGAGCCGCAGTGCCACTACTTCAACGCGAAGAAGCCCTGGCTCCGCCTCGACGCCGCAGGACCGATTCACGGATCCATCGCCGCGCTTGCCGGCCTGGGCGACTTCTTCCGGGCCCTCCACGCGCATCATTTCGCGGATTCCTCGGGCCCGCTCCACGCGCTCGCACGCGAGGTCTCCTCCCTTTCCCATGCGCACGAGACGGAGCTGTGCGGCCGCCTGCTCGCGGGCCTGCGAGGCCTGCCGGTGAGGATAGTGGGAAGAGACCGCGCAGAGGGCCGGGAAGCGAACGTGTCAATCGCGTCCAAGCCGCACCGTTCGGCTGAACTCGCCGCGCATCTGGCGAAGCGGGGCGTGGCGGCCAAGAACGGGCACTTCTACGCCGCCCGCCTCGTCGAATCCCTCGGGTTCGACGATCCGGACGACGGCGTTCTCCGGATGAGTTTCTCCGTCTACAATACAGCCGAGGAGACGGACCGGGCCCTGGAGGCCCTTGGCGAGTTCCTGCGGGCTTAATCCGCGCGGCGGGCGCGGAAGACCGCCTTCATGGCGAATCGGCCGATTCGCGACGTTGGGCGGGCAATGATATGAAGCGCGAAGAATTCATGACGGCAATAGCACCCATGCTCGAGGGAGCGGGATTCAGGAGATCCCGCTCCACATGGCACAAGCAGTATCCTGATGCGGTCGCGGTGTTCAATGTGCAAGCATCGAGGTGGGAGCCGGAATACAACCTGAACATGGCTATCTACGTGAGGGCACTCGGAGAGGAACGAACGCCTTCCGAATACGACTGTCATCTTCGACGCCAGCTCGGCATAGCCGACAGAACCGCCGAAGAGGTCTTTCGGGAGACGATTGCCTGGCTGGGAAGAAACAGCACTTTCTCCGGGATGCGCGCAACGATTAGAGAAGAGCTCGACATCACTGCGACACCTGAACTCAAGAAGTACTTGAGCATCTCTTGAACGCAGGCCGTCGAGGCCGGCGAGGACGCTGCCGCTCTGCCACGGGCGAGGGGCTTCGAAAAGTATTTTCGCTGAGTGACCATGGACTCCGATGGGATCCCCGGGATTCGAACGTCAGGACCTACTTCCGAGAAGAGTCAATCGGTGAGGCCGAAGGCTTCCTCGAGCAGAGGAGGATCCGGTTCTCGCCCAGGAGCGGCACGGGCGACACGATTGAATCCACGCGGAAACCCGCGCAGCCGAAATCCGCCTCGATTTCGCCGAACCTGCACGCGAATCTCATGGACGTCCTGCCGCGGAGCCCGGCCCTGGCTTTGCGCGCCAGGTGCTTGAGCGACCTCGACTCGAAGTACGTGCAGACTATCGTGCTCTTCGTGACGCGCGCGAGTTCCGCGATGCACTTCCGCCGCAAGACGCGGTCCGGGACATGGTGCAGGAACCTCATGCAAATCGAGGCGTCGAAAGCCCGGTCGGCGAACGGGAGCCTGTAGTTGTCCGCCGCGCAGAGGGATCCGCCTGCCACGGGCACAGCCGCGGCAATCCCGAGCATCTCGAGCGAAACGTCGGCCGAGCACGAGAACGCGAACCTGCTGAGCAGGCAGCTGTACCTGCCCGTGCCGCAGGGGGCGTCGAGGATGCTCGAGCCGGCCGGGAGGGCGCCGACGATTTTCTCCACCGCCCTGCGTTCCGGCGATCTGCGCCTGTACTGGTCCGTCCCGGGTATTTGATATTTCGCGAACTCCCCGGCCACCCCGGGCTTGGAGTACCAGCCTGCTATCCCGCCGATTGGCGAGGCCGAATCGCCGCCGCTTCCAGGCTTGGAATCGCCCCCGTGCACGACAACCCTCCCGCAACTCCATAACCCGGACGATCCGGAACCAGAGAGGCTGGGCTCTTCCGGGTTACAACACGCGCTGCGCGCGTGAAATCGGAATATCTTTGATATTTCTGCACGAATATTTCCGCTAAGTGACTGATCCGCTTCACTCCCGCTTGTCGCCGTACTTCCTGCTCGCTTCCCTGAGGAACGCCCTCTCCTCGTCGGACAGCGAGGTGAGCCCGTGCTTGGATATCTTGTTCAGAAGCTCGTCGACCCTTTTCTCGACCCCGTCCATGCCGTGGAATTCGCCCGAGCCCATGGGCGGAACGCCGCGGAAAGGATTGGCTTCCGGAAGCTTGTAGGCCTTGCCGGATCCAGGCCTGCCGAAGAGGGCGAGAATCCTCCCGAGCCTCAGGTCGAAGTACCAGTGGAGAAGGGCGTAGAGGGCTCCGCCGAGATGCGCGCAGTGCGCGACTCCAGAATCCGACCTGGTCACGAACATGAGGAGGTCCGCGCCGACGAAGAGGGCGGCGAGCCAGCGGACCTGCATGGGAATCATTCCCCAGACGAGCACGACCTGCCTGGGCCTGTGGATTGCGTAGAGGACCACGACGCCCATCACCGCTCCGGAGGCTCCCACGGACGGCACGTTGCCTCCCGCGACAATTCCCCAGATGACGTAGCAGAGGCTGCCGGCAACGGCCGACGCCATGTAGAAGAAGACGAAGTCCCTCCTGCCTGTGATGTCCTCGAGCCCCTTTCCGAACATGTACAGGAACAGCATGTTGAAGAGGATGTGGAGGAAGTCCGCGTGGATGAACGCGCCCGTGACGAGCTGCCAGAGGCGGACCTTGACAAGCACTCCTTCGGGCCAGGTGTAGAAGTACTGCCTGACGAAGTCCGGCAGGGGGGAGTCCCTGAGGCCGGCCATGAGGAGCATGAGGAGGAACACGCAGGAGTTGGCCATGATGATCCATGCGGCGGCCGATATCCGGACTTGCGGAGCGGCCCCGAACGGGCTTTCCGGATTGCTGCCATCCCTGTAGTAGTCGCGGTCCTGGAAGCTCATTGCGAAATAGATGATAAAGGACCGGCGCGAGTTCTGCAAACGGAGTCGCGGAACCGGCCGGCGTTCGTGCTTCCACCGGCTCCATGTTGCGTATAGAATTCCGCAATGGATCCGAGGGTTTACAGGGATGACTCGAGGAAGCTGTGGCTGCACGCGGCTCTTGGAATCGCCATGATGGCCGTGCCGCTGGCCGCGTCCATGAAAGGGCTCCTCCTCGTGCTCTTCCTGGCCGGCTGCCTGGTCGCCGCGATGGCCGCCATCGAGGCGCTGAGGAGGGCCGCAGGCCTGTCCGAATACGTCAGGGTGTCGTCCGAATCGGTCGACTACGTGAATCCCCTGAACAAATCAGCCTCGGTTTCCCTGAGGATCGGGGAGATTACGGGTGCCAGGTACGAGAAGAAGCCGTTCGGGCTCACCAAGAAGTCCACGGAGATGTGCGCAGTGCTCGAGCATTCTTCGGGCCGCAAGCTGACGCTCACCGAGCGCTTCCTGCCCGCCCAGACCCTCGAGGCGCTGGTCCAGGACGTCCGCGGGATTATGGACGACCGCGCGACGTCCGGCCCGAAGGACCAGCCGGCTCCTGCGGAAGGGACGGGCGGCACCGCGGCATCCGGAGGCCGGGAGGCGGGCGCGGATTCGGGAATCGGCCTTGAAGCGGGGGGTGGCGGTGTCGAAAAGGCGGGATGAAGGCCAGGGCCTGCCCTCCGTAGGCGTCATATCGCTGGGCTGCCCGAAGAGCCTGGTCGACGCGGAGAGGCTGGCAGGGCATCTGGCGTCCGCCGGCTTCCCAGCCGCGCTGGACGCGGAAGCGGCGGACGTGCTGGTGGTTAACACATGCGCGTTCGTGGCCGACGCGGTGGCCGAGTCCCTGGACCAGATAGAGCGCTGCCTCGCGTTCCGGGACGCGGGAAGGGTCTCCAAGGTCCTGGTCACGGGCTGCCTTCCTCTGCGCGGGACCTGCGGGGACGTACTAGGCCGCGCCGACGCGGTCTTCGGGTCGGGCGAGCACGAGGCGGTCGAATCGTATCTCAGGTCGGGCGTGCGGCCGCCGGGGCCGCCGCGACTCGTCCGGCACGCGGTCGAGGGGTGCAGGCTGAGGCTCACGCCGGGCCATTTCGCGTACCTGAGAGTGTCAGAGGGGTGCGGCAACCGGTGCTCCTACTGCACGATTCCTTCCATAAGGGGCGGCCTCGCGAGCAAACGGATGGCGGACCTGGCCGCCGAGGCGGAAGAGCTCGCGGGCAGCGGGGCGTCGGACATCGCCCTTGTGGGCCAGGACGTGGCTTCCTGGGGATCCGACCTGGGGGGGCCGGGCCTCCCGGCATTGCTGGGCGCGCTTTCGGCGGTGAAGGGCATACGCAGAATCACGATGATGTATCTGCATCCGGCTCATCTCGGCGACGACGCAATCGGCGCGGCCGCCTCGGGCGGGCCCGTGTCGCCCTATTTCGACGTCCCGATGCAGCACGCGGACGACGGGGTGCTCGCGGCGATGAACCGCGGGACGGATTCGGAAATGCTCCGCGGCCTGATAGGGAGAATCAGGACGAAGATTCCCCGGGCCGCGCTGCGCACGACGTTCATGGTCGGGTTCCCGGGCGAGAGCGAGGCCGCGTTCGGGAGGCTGCTCGAATTCGCCAGGTGGGCGCGCTTCGACAGGACGGGGGCGTTCGCGTATTCGCGCGAGCCGGGGACGCCGGCTCACGGCATGCAGGGGCAGGTGCCTGAGGAGGAGAAGCGGAGGAGGCTCGCGGAACTGAGGAGAATCGCGGCGGAAACCGCGCGCCTGAGGAACGAGGAGATGATTGGCAGGGAAATCGAGGTTGTCGTGGACGGCCCTGCGCCGGAGCCCGGGGTCTTCGAGTGCAGATCGTACAGGGAGGCGTTCGACGTGGACCCGGTGGTGCTGGTGCGGAAGAGGAATCTTTCGGCGGGATTGTGGGGCATGGTGAAGGTGTCGGGAATCAGGGGGAGCGACCTCTGGGGGATTTGGAAACGCAACGCATGACCGAGGACCGCAAAGAGGAAGCGGGCCGCGGCCCAGGCCGGGAAGGCCGGGACGAAGCGGGGCCGGCGGCGGGGATGGGGCCGTTCGCGAGCTCCTGGGCTGGAATCATGGGGAGCTTCTTCGGGGTCGGCCTGCTGCCTCTGTTCCCCGGCACATGGGCGAGCGCCGTGGCCGCGGGGATGTACGGGCTCATGCTCGCGGAGGGCTGGGCCGGGCACTGGCAGGTCTGCGCCGCGGCGGCGGCCTTCGCCGTCCTCGCCCTCGCCTCGGGGTCGGCGGCGGAGAGGCACGCAGGCCGCAAGGACCCGCGGGAGTTCGTGCTGGACGAATTCGCGGGTTTCTTCCTGACCGTGGCGCTACAGCCGTGCTACTGCGTCGCCGCCGGGATCGCCGGGTTCGCGGCGTTCAGGCTCTTCGACGTTGTGAAGCCCTTCCCCTGCAGGCGGCTCGAGCGGCTGACGGGCGCGCCGGGCATTCTCCTTGACGATTTGGCGGCGGGGGTTTACGCGAACTTGACTTTGAGGGTCGCGCTCCATATATTCAATTGACGGCTGATCCGGTTTTGGAGTCGAAAGACGGATGGAGGAGAACGTCCGCAAATCTCCGGCCGAGATGATGGAGATTATGAAATCCCGCCTGGAAGGCCAGCCC
>JBFZBV010000430.1:0-3909 GCA_041308285.1 Planctomycetota bacterium
GGTTTCGCTTGAAATTGCGACGCGGCGAAGGAAGCGGCAGGGGGGCGCCCCTCAATGCTTTCTGGTGAGCGTCGCCCCGCCGGAGGCAGATTCAGGCCCGGCGGGAATGGTCAGAAGAACCCTTTATATGCTGCGAGAGTCGCTGTCAAGGCAGGCAGGGGCGGCCGGGCGGCAGGCGGATGGCCGGGACGCCGCGGATTTGATAAAATCGCGCCGTAATCCGTCCCGTCGGCGAATCGGGCACGATAGTCACTTCGCCAGAATATTATTGTAGAAATTGACCGGGACGTGGACATGGGTATGGTTTTCGGTCGACCCGCGTGAGCAGCGACCTTCTTTCCGGCCTCCCTTCGTTTCCTGAAATCACAATCCGAATCAGGATACTGCCGGAGGCTGAGCGGGCGATTCGGCGCAGGAGCCCCTGGCTGTTTGATCACGGAATCAAGGACGTTTCGGGCGACGGGCCTCCCGGCGCTCTCGCGGCGCTCTACGGCCGCGGACGGGAGTTCGTCGCTGTCGGCCTCTACGACCCCAATTCCCCGCTCCGCGTGAGGGTGCTCAGGCACTTCAAGCCTGCGATCATCGACCGGGGCTGGTTCGCGGGCCTGGCTTGCAAGGCGGCGGAGAGGCGCAGAAAGGCCGGTTTCGGCGGGGAGACGACGGGTTTCAGGCTGGTGAACGGGGAGAGCGAGGGGTTCCCCGGCCTGGTGCTGGACCTGTTCGGCCGCGTCGCCGTGCTGAAAGTCTACACTGCCGCGTGGATGCCTTGGCTTTCGACCGTTGCCCCGGTGCTGTTCGAGGCCTCGGGCGCGGCGGCCATGGTGTTCCGGTCGTCGCGCAGCGCCATGGAGGCCTTCGCTGCCCACGGCCTGGCGGACGGGTGCGCCCTCATGGGCGATTGGGACGGCGGATCCGCGGAGTTCGCCGAACGCGGGATGCGGTTCCTGGCGCATCCAGGCCGGGGCCAGAAGACCGGGTTCTACCTCGATCAGAGGGACAACCGCGGGAGAACTGAATCCCTGGCCGCCGGCAAGAGGGTACTTGACGCGTTCAGCTTTTCCGGCGGGTTTTCCGTGGCCGCGGCCAGAGGCGGGGCCGTCGAGGTGCTGAGCCTCGACTCGGACGCGCACGCGCTGGAGTCCGTTGCCGAGCATTTCAGGCTGAACCGGCATTTCCCGGGGGTCGCAGCGTGCAGGCACAGGGCCATGCGGTGCGACGTGTTCGAGGCTCTCCCTGCGCTGGCTCGAGACGGCGAGCGGTTCGGCCTGGTCGTCGTCGACCCGCCCAACCTTGCCCCGCAGGAGAGGAACAGGCCTGCGGCGCTGTCAGCGTTCAGGATGCTTGCCGGGGCTGCGGCGGCCGTCGCGGAAGAGGGCGGCACCGTGGCTGTGGCCTCCTGCTCCTCCCACGTTCGGGAGGACGAGTTCCTGGCTGCAGTCAGGGCCGGGTTCGCCTCGGCCGGCAGGAGGACAGCCGAGGAATGCCTGACCGGGCTTCCCGCCGACCACCCTGCTTCGTTCGCCGAGGCGAAGTACCTGAGGTGCCTCTTCGCCGCGCTCGTCACATAGCAGCCTGCACGGCGAGTCATACCCGATTGCGGAGCATGAACTGTCCGAATGCTTCTTCTCTCGAATCAGGTGAATCAGTTATTCAGCCTTTTCAGGGTCGCTGCACTTGCCGACCGGCCGGAAACCTGATTTCCATTTCGGTTGCCCGCGTGCCGGCCCAGCGCGATGCGACGATTCGAGGCGCCATAATATGCGACGGGCGATATGGTTATGACACCCTTAATTCGCAGGCATGGCGGTATGCGTTTTGCAGTTTGATTTATTGATTCGAACTCGTCCTCGCTCCCCAGTGGGAACCTTCAAAGGCGGAGAGTATGTCGCCGGCAAGGGAAAGTACTCCGTTGATGCATAATGTCGGGAAATCCGGGATAAGGCCGGCGTCGGCCCTGCTTTTTGTTCTTCTCCCAATCATGTTCCTGCCTTTGCAGGGGTGTTTCCTTTTCCCGTTCGTTTTCACGCACGAATGGGACTGGGAGCCCGATCCGCCGCCCGATGAGCCGTTCGAGGTCTATGTGGTGGATTCTGCCGGCATGCCGCTCGAAGGAGTGTCGATTTGCGGCGGAATCGACTGGGACGCCTTCGACATCCCCACCGGCTCGGACGGCAGGGCGGTGATATCTGGGGACTTCGAAGGCCGGAGCGCATGCCTAATAAAGGACCAGCACTATGCCGAGCAGGTCGTGCTGTGCGGAGGCACATTCGTCCTGACGCCTGCGCCGAAGGTCATGCGCAGAATCGGGCCTGTGACAGGGAAGGTCGTCCGGTTCGACGAAGGACGCGTCGTCACGCTGGGCTACGAAGGGGACTACCACGTCTATTCGTTCGGCTCCGGTTCGGTCGTGCAAATCGCGTCCGTCAAGCTGGACTCCAGCGTGAGGGACTTCGAGTTCCACGGCGAAATCCTTTGGTGCGGGGCTCCCGACGACAAAGGCGTGTACGTCTACTCCCTGCACGATCCGCTGAATCCCGAGCTCCTCGGTCACCTGCCGATTGATGGATGCATCACCAAACTGGCGGTCAACGGCTCCTGCGCGGCCGTTCACGCATATGCGGACGGCGCATATCCATTGCGCGTGTTCTCGTACGACCAGGACTGGAACCTCACGCTCGAATGGGAGCTCGAGGACTTCCGCGGCGACGTCCACGGGTTCGTTTCGCAGTACCTAATCTTCACGATTCAGGATTTCCATGCGACGGGAGGTGCCGGAACGGGTTTCTCCAGCTATTGCGCCTACGACTTCTCCGTCCCGAGCAGCCCGATGCTCAGCTATTTCGGTTTTGACAACACGTGCGTGTGGCACGGTCTCTTCGGGAACCTGTATCTGACCTGCAATTCTTTCTCGCCTGGAGAGGCAGTGTCGTACTACGGGTATGAAATCTCGGATCCTGACGATATTCAGACAGCGGTGTCGTTCACATAAGATTACATGCTGTGCGCCCTGGCCGGTGAGGGCACTGCAGTTGGATCAGAATGGATTGAGCGCCGCAATTCGTTCGCGGTCATGGAAGGAAGCGTCCATGACCGGTTCACAACCTCCGGCATCGTCTTCTTCAACGGCCTCTGCGAGGGCTTCCAGGGCGCCTCGACTCCCTACTTCGCCTTCGAAGGCGGCCTATACGTCCTCGAAAGCCGCCCGCTGAGCTCCGGCGGGTCGACGGGCTGAGGGATTCATTTCGTAAAATGCCCCACCGTAGCAGTGCCCTGTACCTTCGCAAGCGTCTTGCTTCGCCTGCAAATGCGCCTATTGCGCGTTTCGCGCAATAGGCGCATCAAGAAGAAAAGTTTCAGGAGGGGGGTGCGGGGGGAACACATTTCCAAAGGGGTGCCCCCCGCAAGACACCTGTTCTCGCTTGCGAGGGCAGCGCAGTACGGGTTATTAGCTTCGCTTCTCCGATCGGGGCGGTGCTATTTCGCCCTGAACATCAGTATGGTCCCGCCGTCGCCGACCGCAGCGGCGGTCTTGCCGCGGATATGAAGACCGAACAGGGCCTGTTCGGCCGGGCTCTCGTCTTTCTTCCACGTCTTCCCGTTGTCTGCGGTCTTGATTATCGCTCCGTCTGATCCCACGGCCCAGCCGGATGATCCGATGACGCACACCGCCTCGAGCCGGGTCTCCAAGGCCTTTTCGGCCAATGTCCACGTCTTTCCTCCGTCCTCCGTGCGGATCACCGCCCCTGCGTCGCCCACTGCGCACCCGGTCTTGCGGTCGGAGAACCAGAGGCTTCTGAGCTGGTTGCCCTTGCCGATGTCCGGGGCGTCCACGGGTTCCCAGTCCTGTCCCCCGTCTGTCGTCCGGATGATCCTCGCCTCCTGGTTCGTCATGAGCGCGGGCATGTTCGG
>JBFZBV010000431.1:0-2821 GCA_041308285.1 Planctomycetota bacterium
AAATCTTCTCCTTCTCCAGCAGGAACGGGCCCAGGAACAGGCAGTCCATGCCGGATCCGAAGAAGATGTCCAGCGCGTGGGCGGGCGACATCGCAATGGGCTCGCCGGCCCTGTTCAAAGAAGTGTTGAGCACCGCCGGGATTCCGGTCAGGTCCCGGAAGCGCGAGACGATGCCGTGCAGCAGCGGGCACCTCTCCCGGTCGACCGTCTGCGGCCTGGTGGAGCCGTCGACGTGGACCGCCTCCGCGATTCCGGCTTTCCACGATTCCCGCACGGGGAACGCGAGGGCCATGTACGGCGAGTCCCTGTCGTCGCCGGTGACTTCGCCGATTGCCTCGCGCAGGACCGACGGGCAGAACGGCCGCCAGGGCTCGCGGAACTTGACCGACCGGTTGATCCTTTCCGCCGTGCCCGGCAGGCCGGGGTGGGCGATAATCGACCTGTTGCCGAGCGCCCTGGGCCCGAACTCCATCCTGCCGGCGAAAAGGCCCGCCACCTTTCCGGCGGCGACCAGGCCGGCCGCGGCGGACGCCAGGTCGCCCGGCCGCTCGAACCTGACAGCGCGGCGGCGGAGTTCGGAGGCGATTTCCTCCTCGCCGAATCCAGGGCCGAGGAAGGCGTGCTCGAGCGGCCTCGGCGGGAAGCCCATCTCCGCGGACGCGGCTGCGGCTGCCCCGAGCGCGCTGCCCGCGTCGGACGGCGCGGGCGGGACGAATATCCCGCCTGATCCCGTCGCGTCCAGGAGGGCCCTGTTCATCTTCACGTTGAGCGCGACTCCGCCGGCGAGGCAGATCCTGCCTTCCGGGCCGGAGGCGCACGCCGGCCCGCCGCGCAGGACGGCCAGCGCGGCCTGTTCCAGGGCGCGCTGGGCCGCGGCGGCGATGTCCGTGTCGGGGCGGCCGAGCCGGGGCTTGGCCCTCGCCGGGCCCCATCTCTCCTCGAACCTGGCCGGGTAGAGCAGGAAACCCGATCCCGACCGCCTGGAGATCCCCACGCCGCCCCTGACCGCCGCGGATGCGCCGCCTGCGCCGATGAATTCCGAGAGGTCCTCCGCGGCCGGGTCGCCGTACGGCGCCATCCCCATGAGCTTGTACTCGCCGTCGTTGGGCGCGAAGCCCAGGAACTGCGTGAAGGCGGAATAGAACATGCCCAGGGAGTCCGGGAGGGCGATTCGGCGGAGGACGCTGATGCCGGGGCCGAGGCCTTCGGCCAGGAGCCCGGCGTCCAGCTCGCCGCGGCCGTCGAGCGTCAATATGGCGGATCGGGGGAATCCGGAGAAGAAGAAGGCCGACGCCGCGTGCGCCTCGTGGTGGGGGACCCATCGGACCTCGACGGTCTCCCTCAGGCCCAGTTCCTTCCTGACCCGGTCCACCCTGCGCCTCGCCTTGGCGGCCCGCACGGGCCCCTCCCTCAGGACCTTCGCGATTTGGGCGGGGGAGAAGCCGGTCCTTCGGAGGTGTTCCAGGCGCATGGCTTTGTAGTGCGAGGGCGAGTACGAGGCGGCCAGCACGTCCACGTCCCCGGGCCCGATGCCCGCGGAGCGGAGGCAGGCGGACGCGGCCCGGACCGGGAGGAGGCCGGGCGCGTGCTTTTCGCGCGCGAAGCGCTCCTCTTCGCAGGCCGCGGCAGCGGCGCCGTCGACCATCAGCGCCGCGGCCGGGTCGTGGTGGAAGAAGCAGCTAATCCCCAGGACTATCAAGTTTCGACGCCCCCAATCCCGCCATCGCGGCCCACGCGCGCGGATACACCGGCCGCCAGCCGAGCGCCTTCCGGAAGTGGCTCTTCGCGGCCTGCTCGTCGCCCCTGCCGCGGAGCAGGGCCCCCATCAGGAACTCGTACCTCGCCGCCCTGGCCGAGGCGGCCCTGGAATCCGCCCGGCCGAGGGAGGGGTCTTCCGCGAGGCGCGTGTAGACCTTGAGGTTCTCCCTGACCCTCCTCTCGTGGTCGAGGCTCAGGTTCCCGTCGTGAATCCTGTACCGCACGAGGTCCTCGGGGACGAAAGAGGCGGGCCCGAGCCTGGCCGCCCTGAGGAAGTAGTCGTATTCGTCGGAATATTCGAGCGTCTCGTCGTAGAAGCCGGTCTTCCCTGCCGCCGAGGCAGGCATCACGACCGTGGACGTCTGCACGAAGATGCGCCTGACGAGGCTCCGGAATATCATGCCCGAGGGCCCGGCCGCGGGTCTGGACCTGAGGGGGGTCCCGGCGCGCTCGGGCCTGTAGCGGCCGTACGAGAACGACAGGCCCGGGTCCTTCTCGAGGTCGCGCACCTGGCGGGACAGCTTTCCCGGCAGCCAGATGTCGTCCGAGTCCAGGAAGGCCAGGAACCTGCCCCGGGCTTCCCTCATCCCCGCGTTCCTCGACGCGGCTGCGCCCGAGCGGGCCTTGCGGACGCACCGCACCCGGGGGTCGGGGACGGACGTCACCGCGTCGGGGGTGCCGTCGTCGGATCCGTCGTCGACCACGATGCACTCCAGGTCGGAGAGATCCTGCGAGAGCACCGATTCGATTGCCTCGAGGACCATCGTTTTCCTGTTGAGGACCGGGATGACGACGCTGACCATCGGGCTGGGCATTGACGCGCCGCGGCCTGCGGGCGAGCGCCGGCCGCGCCTTCAATATTCGATGACGTCCTCGAGCCGGGACACGGATATGACGGCGGAGGCCCTGATTTTCACGGAGGTCCGGTTCTTCTTCACGCCGAACTTCCGAGCCTCGATGGCGTACATCTCCTTGCCGGACCCGCCTTCGCTCACGTCGTGGACGTCGGCGTCCGCGAGGGTGAGGAACCCGCCGGAGGCTTCTGCGAGGGTTCCGATGTAGA
>JBFZBV010000432.1:0-3541 GCA_041308285.1 Planctomycetota bacterium
CTTGGGGGCGGAGGAGGCGCCTGCGGCCTGGCCGCGGCGGCCGGGGCCTGAGCCGCCGCCTTGGCGGCCTCGGCCTGGGCTGCGGGCAGGACCGTGACATCGAGATCATCCGAGGGCGGGAGGCCCTGGGGAGGCGCTCCGGCGCCTATTTCCACCCCGAGGATGAACGGCGTGATGTATACCTCGCACTTGTCCTCAAGCGGCTCCTCGGCGACCTTCCTCTTGTTGACGAACACGCCGAACTGGGAGTTCAGGTCCTTCACGACCCAGCCCCCAGTCGAGTATTCGATAATCGCATGATGCCGGGACACCGTCCTTTCGGAGAGCACTATGTCGTTGTCGGAGTTGCGGCCCATCGAGATTTTGGTCTTGTCGAATTCGTGCGTCTGTACCTGCTCCGGCGCAGACTGGTGGCGAACGGTGATCCTTATCATCCTTTGCACCTCGACTAGGTTCCGGGCATCCGACCTTCAGCGCCGCGAACGCGTTTCCCCGGAACGAATTAAGGTTTAAAGCCTACATCCTCCGACATGCAGTGTCAAGTTCGGCGCCCGGCCCCCAGCGGCCCGCCGTGCGGGAATCCTCACCCTTCCTCTGCGGGGCAGATTCTGGCCTCTATGAGGATGTCGTCGCCCACAGGCTTCGCGGCCACGTTCCGGAATTTGCATCCCGCCCCGAGATTCGGCAGGGGTTTCCCCCCCACAGCGGTGGGCGCCGCCTCGCCGCCGAAAATCCTGGGCGCCACGAAAACCACGACCCTGTCCACGAGCCCGGCCGCGAAGAAGGACGAGAAGACCCTGGATCCGCCCTCTACGAGCAGGTTCGTCATCTGCATATCCCCGAGCTTCCCGAGCAGCGCGCCGATGTCGAGGCCGCCGTCGCCCGGCGGAATCTCCAGAATCCTGACTCCCCTGGCGGCAAGATCCTCCACCTTCGCCCTCGGGGCCTGCGGGGAAACTGCAAGCAAAGTTGGCGTGGATTTAGCGGTAGCGACCACGACGGAGTCCGCCGGCGTTCTCGCTCCGGAGTCCAGCACTATCCTCAGCGGCGATCGGCCGCCCTCTACGCGGCATGTCAGCTGAGGGTCGTCCGCCAGCACCGTGCCCACGCCTACCAGGATTCCGTCCGACCCGCCCCTGATTGCGTGCACCAGTTCCCTGCTCTTCCGGCACGAGATGACGGACGATTCGCCCGGCCCGGTCGAGATTTTTCCGTCCATGGTCATGGCCCACTTGGCCGTGACGAAAGGGACGCCGAATGTCCTGAGCTTCACGTACGGCGCGTTCAGCTCTCTCGCCTCGCTCTCCAGAACCCCCTTCTTCAGGATGATTCCGGCCGACTCGAGCTTCCCGAACCCCTTCCCGCTGCATCTTCGGTCCGGATCCTCCATCGCGGCGACGACCCTGACTATTCCGGAGGCGATGACCGCATCGCTGCAGGGCGGGGTCTTGCCCCAATGGCAGCAAGGCTCCAGTGTGACGTAAAGGTCCGCGCCCCTCGCCCTGGGGCCGGCCTCCTCGAGCGCTGCCGCCTCGGCATGGGCGGCTCCGAACGCCCGGTGATATCCCTTGCCGACTATCTCGCCTTCCAGCACGACCAGGGACCCGACCATCGGGTTGGGTTCCACCCTTCCCTTCCCCTTGGCCGCGAGGTCGAGGGCAATCTTCATGTAGAGTTCGTCCTGGTCCACGTCAGACTGGTTCTCCGAAAAGCATGAGCGGGCCTGCATCCGTGACGGACACCATCGAGAAATCGCCGGGATTCCCGCGTCCGGCGAAGGACACGATATGGTTTTCCCGCGTCCTGCCCGATGACCGCCCCGGGTCCTTCTTGTCCGGCCCCTCGACCATCACTTCGACGATGCTGCCGACCATGGCCTTGTTCCTCCTCAGGCCGATATCCCTCTGGAGGCGCAGCAGCCTCTCGAGCCGCTGCTGTTTGACCGCCGGGGGCACGTCGTCCGGCATGCCGGCCGCCGCCGTGCCCGGCCTGGGCACGAACTTGAAAGCGAACACGTTGCGGAACCCGGCCCTTCTCACGAGGCCAAGGGTCGCTTCGAAATCCGCGTCGGTCTCGCCCGGGAAACCCACTATGAAATCGGAGGTAATCTCCGTTCCCGGCGCCGCATCCCTCGCCATGTCCACGAGTTCGAGGTATCGCGCGGACCCGTATCCGCGGTTCATGCGCTCGAGAATCCGGTCCGATCCCGATTGCGCCGGCATCTGCAGGTGCGCGCACAGCACGGGGCTCCCGCGGAACGCCGGTAGCAGGCCGGGGTCGAAATCCGCCGGGTGGCTGGTGAGGAAGCGCACCCTCCTGATTCCCGGGACCGAGCAGACCGCACTCAGGAGGCCGGCGAGATCCTCGCCGACGTCCCTGCCGTAGGCTGAAATGTTCTGGCCGAGCAGCGTGATTTCGACCGCTCCTCCGCGCACGAGATTCTCGACCTCCGAAACGATTTCCGCCTTCTTACGGCTCGCTTCCGGCCCCCTCACGTACGGCACGATGCAGTAGGAGCAGAACCTCCGGCATCCTGTCATCACCGACACCAGGGCGGAGGGGCCCTCCCTGCCGAAGCCCGAGGCGCACGCCGCGCCCGAAGCGGGGAAGCCGGTGAAAACCGCGGGGGGGCGGGGCATCGGCGAAGCCAGGTAATCGACCAACCTGTCCAGCGATCCCGGTCCCGCCACCACGTCGACCATCGGGGCTCTCGCGATCACGCCCTCGCCCAGCCGCTCGGCAAGGCATCCTGCGACCCCAATCACGAGCCACGGCCTGCGCTTCTTGAGCGCCGACAGCCTTCCGATTCTCGAGAAGACCTTCTCCTCCGGCTTGAGCCTCACCGAGCACGTGAAGATGACGAAAGCGTCCGCCTCGTCCTCCGATTCGGCCGGCGCGAAACCCTTCCCGGCGAGCCTGCCCAGCAGCGTCCTGGAATCCAGGACGTTCATTTGGCAGCCCACGGTCTCAAGGAGAATCTTTCTCGCCGAACCCGGCGGACACCCTTGACACACGGCCGGCATTTCCTAAAATCCCAAAGGAAAGGCGACACAATCTCTTTTGGAATTGCTTGTTGCAGTAAAAGCAGGATTATCCTCATTTTTATCCTGCGAGGTAACCTTTTTTCACGGAGGCCCAAATGCCCTCAGGAGTAAAGGCCAGCACCACATGCCCGAACGACAACTGCCGTTTCGACTACAACAGCGAGGACTCGCTCTTCTGCATCCTCTGCGGCATCATGCTCGAGCTCAAGTGCTCGCGGTGCAAGGACAACCCCAAGTACGCGAAGTACTGCCAGTACTGCGGTGCGGACCTGCACAAGTCCAAGAGCGAGGACATCAACCTCTAGGATTGCGTCCGCAGCGGCGGCGGGTGATGCTCCGCGTCACCCGCTGACAGGCCCCAATCCCGGAACGGATGCGATTCTCGGGTATGCGGAGATGCATCCTTCCACGGAGACCGGCCGGCCGTGCCTCCGTTGCTCCATCCTGCCGTGGGTCGCCGAATCTTCAACGACTCTCCGGAACTTCCCCTCGTCCAG
>JBFZBV010000433.1:0-3582 GCA_041308285.1 Planctomycetota bacterium
ACTTCGGCGTCGCAATCGTCGAGAGCCCCGATATAGACGTGCACGGCATCCATGAGCCCGATGCGCGAGAATCCCTTGAGCGCTTCCATCCTCACCAGCGGGCTGTCGTCGTTCATGGACATGCACAGCGGCGCCCAGGCGGATTCGCCGTAGTACCTGCCGAGGATTCTCGCCGCAGTCGCGCGCGCGCCTTCGTCGCTGTCGCGCAGCGACCTCCTGAGCACTGGCAAGAGCGCCCTGGAGACGCGCTTGAACGCCGGCATGTTGTATGCGCAGGACGGATCCGACTCGTCGTCGACGAAGGACTCGAGGTCCGCCGCCATCTCCGGGTTTGCCCCCATGGACTCGGCAAGAGAAGTCTTGTGAATCCCCGGGATGTACGGTTTGGGCAGCTCCTGCCGCGTCGGGAAAATCAGCTCCTCGAGTTCTTTCCCGCATTTCCCGGGCATGCAGCCGGCGAGGAGAAGGAGGAAGGTGCAGCAGGCGATTGGCGCGTAACTCTTCATAGCGAGAGGCAGCGCCGGGCAGCCGCCCGGGGCCGCGATCCAACAGAGCGGCGGGCCGCCCGCGAATCCGGGCTGCATCCGCCTATGCTATGTAACGTAAAAAAGGCGGGCCGGTTCGGGCTGTTGCCAGGGTTTGGCTGTCACCGGCAGACAGACGGGATTGCTTCCATACGCGGCTGGGAATGCGGGGCGGAAAGCTATTCCTTCCACCACGAAATCCTGTGGTTGCCCGAATCCGCGACAAGGAGGTTGTTCTCCAGGTCGAACGCGATTCCCGCGGGGGCGGAAAAGGCGGTTGCGGTCGATCCTGCAAGCGGCGGAACGGGGTCTGCGGACCACTCCGCTGCTCCGGCCCCAATCCACCCGTACGAGTAGCCGGAGTTGGTCCTCTTGACGATTCTGTGGTTGCCCGAATCCGAAACGTACAGGTTGTCGCAGACGTCGAGCGCGACGCCGCGGGGAGCGTTGAAGCTCAAATGGTCCCCCCCCGCGGCGCAACCGGGCCCTGTCTGCCAGTAGTCTAGGCCTCCCCCAATCCATCCGTAGGCGTTGCGGCTCAGGAGGCTCCACCTGCACACTCGGTTGTTGCCGGTGTCGGCGACGTACAAGTAGCTGTCGTCGGCCGCCGCTCCGGATGGCGAGTCGAAGCTGGTGTCGCCCTGGCCTGCCGCAGCGCCCGAGTCCGTTCTGTCGCAGTGCTGGCCGCCGCCAATCCAGTATTCGGCCGTCCCGTCGGAACTCCACCTGCACACGCGGTTGTTGCCGGTGTCGGCCACGTAGATGCCGTATTTGAAGAATACTCCGGCGGGCGAATCGAAGGAATCGAGGTCGGATCCCGCGTTCAAAGGGGCTGCGGACGTCTGCCAGCCGGATGCGCCGCCTCCTATGCATCCTGCGGCGCTGCCGTCTGGGTTCCATTTGCATATGCGGTGGTTCCCGCTGTCGGCGACGTATATGGCGCCTGTGCCGGGATCCACGCATACGCCGCGCGGGCGGTTGAAGGACTGGAAGTCCGCCCCGGATGCAGGCGCGAGACCGGTCTGCCATCCGTCCGCCGCGCCCCCAAGCCACCCGGCGAAGTTGCCTGCCGCGTCCCATTTGCAGACGCGGTGGTTGTCGCTGTCCGCGACGTAGATGTTCAAGTCCCTGTCGACGGCGACCGACGAGGGGGCCCAGAACGACCTGTCGTCGAGCCCGGCGAGCGGCGAGGATCCAGTCTGCCACCCGTCGAGCCCTGAGCCAATCCATCCCTGGGAGGAGAGGCTTATGGGAATCGCGGAAACCGAAACAGGGGCGGAATATTCGTTCTCCGAATTCCGGGAGAACACGGAATAGTAGTACTCGACGCCGGGCAGCAGCCCGGTATCCAGGATTGAATTCCCATTGCCCGAGTAGACGAAGACGTCGCTGCCGGGGTCCTGGGGGAACGCCGTATCGCCCCTGCGGACTTCGAACCCGCTCTGGCCGTAAGGCGGCGACCAGGAGAGGTACACTGCATGGTTCCTGGGAACGGCTTTGAGATTCGTCACCTCCGCGGCAGGAACCGGTTCCGGGTCGTCATCGGAGCTGCTGCTGCCCCCGAAAATTACGTATATGGGGATGAGTATGAGCCTTTCGCATCCGCCGCCCTGGTTGAACAGCCCGAGCAGGCATGCGCACCCGAAGATTGCCAGGCTGATAGCCGTTGATTTGCGGGCAGTAGCCATTTCAAACCTCGTCAAGAATCGAAAATTGCAGGAACCATTGTAACATTGCAAAGCCGATGCCACTGGCCTCCGGCGTCCTCAGAAATTTATCTCGTTGATTTGTAAAGGTTTGCGATTCTCACGAACGAACAGGCATGTTCTTCGATGTGGACATGGTGTATCTCAAAGTGCAAAAAGCCGGGCAGGCAGGTTCGACGCGCATAGCATCGGGCGAAAAACAGATTGGCAGGGCCCATGACCGTGGTATAACCGGATTGGCATTGTTTTTTCCCGGTCCGGAGCCGCTTCGACCGGGTATCGAGGGAGCATGAACATCCCCAGGCACTGGCACAGGGAAACGGAAGAGGTGACCACGCAGTCCAAATCCTATTTCCAGCTCTCCGCATGGGGCTGGTCGGATCTCGGGATTGAGGACGCGAAGAAGAAGGCCCTCGAGAGGCTCGCGAAACTGAGGGCGAGGGTGCTCGGCGAGAAGAGCCTCGACCGCTACGGCTACGGATCCGGAGCCATGCGGGAGGAGGTGCTGGAGCGGATTTGCTCGCCCGAAGGGGCCGAGATTGCATGCATCACCAGGAACGCATCCGGCGCTCTCGTGCTCAACTCCGCGCATGCGATGTTCATCGACATAGATTTCCGGCCCGCCGGCCTGATGGCCGCCCTGTCGGGCCTGATTCGGAAACTTCTAGGCTATAAAGTCCGCGCCAATCCCGGCGTGAACGATTTAATCCGAATGGCCGAAGAGCACGGAGGGCTCGTTCTGCAGGTCTACCGCACATGCGGGGGCTTGCGGTGCCTCGTGCTGGACAGGACGTTCAATCCCCTGGATCCGGGCTCGACCGCGGTGCTCGACGGATTCGGATCCGACCCGCTGTACGTGAGATTGTGCAGGGCGCAGGCCTGCTACAGGGCGAGGCTGACTCCGAAACCCTGGAGGGTGGGCGCCGGCACGCCGCCGTACAGGTGGCCCTGGAACAGCGAGATCGAGGAGAAGTCCTTCAAGGAATGGCTCGGGCGGTACTTCGAGGCGTGCTCGGGCAGCACGGCGTGCGAATCCCTGGTGCAAATCGGCGGCGGGGCGGTCCATCCCGAAGCAGCGGTCGTACTCGCCGTCCACGACAAGTACGCGTGCCTGGGGGGCAGGCTGGCGTGAACTGATCTCGGCGTTTTCGGATTCTTTTCAGCGCTCTCAGGCTCGACCGAGTGCCTGGGCTCGCGCAACCGGAGGTTCACATGGCGCGGAGAAGAAAAGAGGTTCTTCTGACCATTCCCGCCGGGCCTGAAACTGCCTCCGGCGGGGCGACGCTCACCAGAAAGCATTGAGGGGCGCCCCCCTGCCGCTTCCTTCGCCGCGTCGCGTTTTCTTCGCGAAA
>JBFZBV010000434.1:0-8291 GCA_041308285.1 Planctomycetota bacterium
GCCCGTTCCAGGTGCTTCCCCTGTGCGTGTCAAGCACCAGGGGCATGACCTCCTTCTTCTCCCACCACCCGGCCCGGCCGTGAGACGGGTTCCAGTGGGCGCTGCCAACGGCTCTGCCCGAAAGCAGGACTTCGAGCCGTATGTCCGCTATCTGGCCCGCCCCCCCGATTTCGTGGTAGGGGATGAGGGCGGAGCTCCTGAGGTGGTTCGCCGCCTTCACCGGCCCGTGCTCCTCGAACGCCTTGTACACCCTGCCGTCCTTCGCGAGCACGTGGTACTGGAGGGTGAGCTTTTCGACGGACTCGAGCCGGACGCGGAGCTCGGCCCTGATGTCGTGGTAGAGGTCCGGACCGAACCTGAACAGCCCGGGGAAGACCCGGTTGATTTCCAGCGAGTCCGAAATCACGGCGAGAAGCTTCCCGGCAAAGGCTGAGGATTCGCCTTCCGCGGCAGACGCCGCCGGGCTGTCGGAAATGATATCCAGCGCCTCGGGGTATCCGCGGGCAAGCGCGAGGTTCGCTGCGTTGAGCAGGGCCTGGCTGCCGGCGTCGAATTCGGGCAGGGTCTCGAGCTTGTCGAGCAGGGGCCTCAATCCCCTGAGGAACTCGGCCTCGCGCCTGATACTGTCCGCGTCGGCGCGGAGCCAGCCTTTCCCGACCGCGCCGGCCACGGAGGCCGCCAGGCTTTCGGCCCGGCCGAATTCGCCATCGGCAAGGGCTTCCGCAGCGCGGTTCAGCGTCTTCCTGTGTGCCTCGGCGTCCGCTTTGCCGATGCCTCGGCCTGCGATCGAAAGGGCTTCCTTCAGGATTTGCACGACCGTCGAAGGGTGCAGGGTCTCGTGCGTGTGCCGCCAGCGCGCGTTGATTTCGCGGCCGTCCGGGTACGCTATGGCGAGAATGGGCTGCCAGTACCACTGGGGCAGGAAGTATCCTGCGGCGCGGTAATATTCGGGCCCGTCGTCAGTTTCGCAGAACTTGAGGCAGACGAATTCGCGGCAGATTTCGGCTATGTCCGCGTTGGCGTCGATGAGCACACTGCTCACCATGGTGTTCGAGGGGGGTCAGTTGTAGTCCCAGAAGAACGCGAAGACCGGGGCGTTGCGGTCCCTGGCTTCGGAAAGGCCGTCTTCGAGCCTGTTAATCCACCGAATCTGGCCGAATGCAGTGGAAGTGAGAAACAGGAAAACCAGCGGGGTCAGAGCTTTCTTCACGATTGGAATCCTCAAGATCCGCCATAACCCGGACAAGCAGGAACCAAAGAGGCTGGTCTCGTCCGGGTCATAACACGCGCTGCGCGCGTGAAATAAGATAACCATTTTGTTGCCGCAGGAAAAACAATATGACACAAAGAAAATTTGATTTCGGCTTGACTATTTGATAGAATAGGTTAATATAATCAATAAATGAATTAATAAAATTGATTTAAAGCGGCTAGAAGGGTGTAATTTTCAAGGCTATCATCATGGAATTCAATATTCCGCCGAACTGCCCGGTGTGTCACGGAGAAATGCTCATAACTTCAATAAAGTGCAAGAGATGCGATACGGAAATCAGGGGCGCTTTCAGGTCCTGCGATTTCTGCCGCCTCACAGCTGATCAGGCCGATTTCGTGAAGACCTTCCTTTCCGCACGGGGATCCATAAAGGACGTCGAAAAAGCCCTCGGCATCTCCTATCCGACCGTCAGGGCGAGGATTGTAGACGTGCTTTCCGCCCTGGGTCTGCCGGGCGGCGATGCGGAAAGGGAGCAGCCGGATCCCGCGTCTGTAATCGAGAAGCTCGAGTCCGGCGAAATCTCGCCTGCAGAGGCATCGGAACTTCTCAAGGGGAAGAAGCAGGGCAAGGCATGAGACCCGGCGCCCGGACCTGCGAATCCGCCTGCCGGGAGAGGACGCTTTTTTGAAAGGACAAGGCCGTGAAAGAAGAGAGGCTCAGGATTCTCAAGATGCTCGAGGAAGGAAAGATATCGGCGAAGGAGGCCGAGGACCTGATTTCCGCCCTCGAGACCTCCGAAAAGCCTGCGGCGGCCGGGGCGTCGCCCAGATGGGTCCGAATCAACGTGTTCGACAAGTCGAACGAGAAGCACAAGGTCAATGCGAACATCCCCCTGTCGCTCGCAAGGATCGCCTTCAAGTTCATCCCCGGCAAACTCCTCGAAAAAATGAGCCGGGAGGGTATCGACCTCGAGAACGTCCTCAAGAGCGTCAAGGAAGGGGTGAAGGACGGTAAAATCGTGGAAATCGACAACGAGAGCGAGGTCATTTCCATCACCCTGGAATGAGAAGGGGGAATCTCCTGCCGAGGCGGGAACCCGCTTTCTGGAGGGCTGATCTCTCGGAGACTCTGCGAAGCCGATTAGCAGACTTGCCTGGCGAAGCAGAGCCGATCGGCCTGAAACGCGGCGGGAGCCATTCGCCCGCCAGACCCGTCTTGACTTCGTCTGCCGGTCCGGCTATTAGTCGAACCGGCTTCCCGGCCGGTTGAGCGGCTGTTCCCCATCGCGGGTCCGGACAGTGCCGGTGCCCGCTCGCCGGCCCGCACGATTGTGGAGACAGGTCATGATTCAAAGAGGATTCGAGAACAGCGCCCTCATCCCTGCGGAACTGGACGAGCTCAAGGACCGCGCCAGGCTGTGCAGGGGCGACATCGTCAAGATGACGACCCTGGCGGGCAGCGGCCACCCCGGCGGGTCGATGTCGAGCATAGACATCATGGTCCTGATCTGGGCCAAGGCCGACCTCGATCCGGCGAATCCATGCAAACCCGCCCGCGACTACGTCGTGGTCTCCCACGGCCACGTCTCCCCCGCGGTGTACTCCGCGCTCGGCCGCACCGGCTACTTCGACGTCGACCAGGCCGTGGCCGGCTTCAGGATGGCGGGGAGCGTGTTCGAGGGCCACGTCGAGCACCGGGTCCCGGGCGTGGAGTGGAACACCGGGAACCTCGGCCAGGGCCTTTCGGCGGGGTGCGGCCTCGCGCTCGCCCAGAGGCTCCACGGCCGCAAGGGCAGGACCTTCGTCGTCATGAGCGACGGCGAGCAGGCCAAGGGCCAGATTGCAGAGGCGCGGCGCTTCGCGGTCAAGTTCGGCCTCGATCTCACCGTGATAATCGACTACAACGAGCTCCAAATCTCCGGGTCAATCCACGAAGTGATGCCCAACCGGATTGCAGCCGGGTACGAGGCGGACGGCTGGGCGGTCCTCAACGCCGACGGCCACGACTTCCAGAGCCTCTACTCGGCCGTACGCACGGCGCTGGACGACGGCAGGCCCACCATGGTCCTCGCGAAGACCGTCATGGGCAAGGGCGTGTCCTTCATGGAGAACAAGGTCGAATACCACGGGGCCGCGCTGAACAAGGACCAGTGCGCATCGGCCCTGGCCGAGCTCGCCGTCGAAAACGACCTCACGCGCCTGGAGGCGGCCAGGAAGGGCTTCAAGCGGCCTGGGATAGCCGGCGGAACCTGCCCAATCGAGTCCGCCTTCTCCGTGGACCCTGGGAAGCCCAAGCAGTACTCCCCGGAGCAGCAGACGGACAACAGGAGCGCGTTCGGCACGGCCCTGCTCGAGGTGGCCCAGGCGTCGGCGCGCAAGCCCGGGTCGTCGCCGATAGCCGTGTTCGACTGCGACCTCGCCGTCTCGGTCAAGACCGCGAAGTTCGCCTCCGAGTTCCCGCAGAGGTTCTTCCAGGCCGGCGTCCAGGAGCACAACGCGGCCACGATCGCAGGCGCCCTGTCCTCCAAGGGCGTGGTCTGCTTCTTCGCCGACTTCGGCGTCTTCGGAATCGACGAGACCTACAACCAGCACAGGCTCAACGACATAAACTGGGCGAACCTCAAGGTGGCGTGCACGCACGTGGGCATAGACGTCGGAGAGGACGGCAAGACTCACCACTGCCTCGACTACGTCGGAGCCATGCGAAACATCTTCGGGTACAACGTCGTCGTCCCGGCCGACCCCAACCAGACGGACAGGGTCGTGAGGGCCGTCGCGGGCCAGCCCGGCTGCTGGCTCATCGCCATGGGCAGGTCCAAGACGCCCCTGATTCTGGCCGAGAACGGGTCGCCGGTCTTCGGCGGCGGGTACGAGTTCGTCTACGGCAGGGCCGACTGGGTGCGCGCGGGATTCGACTGCGTAATCGCGACCATGGGCCAGATGACGGCCAGGGCCGTGGAGGCTTCCGCGAGGCTCGCCAGGTCCGGGGTCAAGGCGGGCGTGCTGAACGTCTCCTGCCCGAAGAAGCTCGACGCGGACGCGCTCCGCAAGGCGGCCGAGACCGGGCTCATCGTCTCCTACGAGGACCACAACGTCCACACCGGCCTCGGATCCTGCATCGCGGACTTCATCCTCGAGAACAGCCTGCCCACGGCGCTGGTGAAGATGGGCGTCGGATCCTACGCGCCCTCAGGCAGGACCGAGGACATACTCGCCGTGATGGGGCTCACCCCGCAGCACCTCGAGGCCAAAATACTGCACGAGCTCAAGAAGACTTAGCTTCCGGGCGGAGGGGGGGGGCGTCGGCGGGGCATCCGGCGGGAGGCGGCGCTTGCACGCGAATCCGGCGCCCTCGGGGGCCCGGAGCTGCGCCGCCTGCGGCGCGTGATTCCGGCCCATAAACGCCGAAAGCCCCCGGAAGAGACCGAGGGCTTGAAGGCTGCCGAATTGTCTTGCTCGATTCCAAACCTCCAAAAGTCCCGTTCCTGCCCAAGCCGTCCCTATGGCTTCCGGCTTCCGCCGGGTCGCATTCCGCACAGGGCAGGCCCCCGGAAACCCTGAGCCGGGGGCAGGCCCCATCTCTGGATTATCGCCCAGAAGCGTTGCGGTCCCTGCCCGTGTCCCGCGGCCCCTTGTCCCTTTTCCCGTCTTCCGCGTTCCACACTCAGGATATCGACAGCAGCATGGCGCGCCTTTAGCCATTTGATGAAAAAGCCGATCCATCGCGCTGCGCGTGCGCGGCCCTGCCGAGGCTTGCGCCGAACCGCCGGCGAGCTTACACTTGTCGCGTTGATCGACAGCAGTGCCGTGCTTGGAGAACATGCCATGCCTTCGGATTACGGTCTCGCCTTGCGCGGGTTTGCAGCTGCCGCGGCCCTCGCGGCCGCCCTGATGCCCGCGGGCTGCTCCAAAACCGGGTCGAGAATAGAGTCGCTCAAGGGCTGGACCCTTCCGCAAGGCAAGGAAGTGCCCAACATGAAGCTCAAGCACTCCTGGATGAAGCCCGTCTCGGACGTGGTGGAGTGCCAGGAGTCCGCGGTCGAGCCGCTCCTCAAGCAGCTGGCGGCAGTGCAGCCCTCGGAGGCCTGCGGGTACATGGTGGCGCTGGCCTACCTGCACGATCAGAGGGCGGTGGACCCGATACTCGATATCCTCAGGAAGGAGGAGGGCGCGGCGGGGCAGTACGCGGCGTTCGCGCTGTCGAAGCTCGAAAAGCAGGGGTCGGTGAAGAAGCTCGCCGACATGGCGGGCGACGCGGCCGGCCTCGCGCCGGCGGTCAGGACCAACTACTTCCGCGCCCTCGCGTGGTCGAGGTCGCCGGACTCCGTGCCCGCGCTCGTGAAGGGCGTCTCCGACCCCGACGAGGGGGTGCGCAACAGCGTGCTGGAGGAGCTGGCCGTAATCAAGAACGCCTCGCTCGTCGCGCCGCTCATCGCGGCCGTGAAGGCCGGGCCGCCGGCCTCCAGCAGCCTCGCTGCCAAGGCCCTCGCGTTCAACCGCGAGCTCCTCGTCGAGAGGGACATCCTGGCCATGGCCTCGGACGAGTCGGACTTCGTGCGGATGGCGGTCGTCGAGCTCCTGGGCGCAATCGACTCGCCCGCGGGATTCAAGGTCGTCGTCGCCGCGCTGGACGACAAGGCTCCGTCGGTCCGCCAGGCGTCCGCCGCGGTCCTCGGATCGCTCAAGGCGAAGAAGGTCGGCAAGGAGGAAATCGTCAAGGTCGCGCAGATTATGGACTGCGAGGATGAGGCGGCCGCGAAGGCCGCGTACGAGACGCTCGTGAAGCTCGGCGCGCTCGACGCCAGGGAAGTCCTCGTCCGGCTGCTCGACTCGCAGAAGCCGCACGCGAAGAGGTTCGCGTCGTCCCTACTGATTCAGTGCGCGCCGTTCAGGGAGGTCAGCGACAAGACGGACCTGAGGCAGGTGCCCGAAATCCCCAAGCTCATAGAGCTCCTGGCGTCCGACGACAAGGACACGGTGCTCAACGCCGGCAACACCCTGCGCCTATACACGGGCAAGACCTTCGACGACGACAAGAAGCTCTGGGACCAGTGGTGGGCGAACCACCAGGCCCTCATGCAATACGTGGGAGAGGCGCTCAAGCTCATCGCAATCGTCAAGAAATGGCGCGACGAGGAAACGATTATCGACCACAAGCAGGATGCTCTCGCCAACCTGGAGAAGGCCGGGGACCTGCTGGACCAGGCCGAGAAGGACGGCCTTACGCAGATGAGCTTCGACAACGAGCACCTGGAAATCAACCGCCTCCTGAGGATTGTCCAATCCACGGGAGGCATCGGGGACTAGCCTGGGAAATCCGGGCGGCCGGCGGGTTTATCGGTTAGAATACGTGGATTGCGATGCGTTCCGGGATTCTGAAGGAGTCGGAGGAATCCAATGATCGTGAGGAAAGCGGCGGCGGCGATGGCCGCGGCGGCGGCACTGGCCCTGGCCTGCCCCTGCCGGCCGGCGTCCGCCCAGATAGTGTCGCCGCCCGAAGGCGTCTTCGGCGAGTATCGCAGGCTCGCGCTGGAATGGTGGGACGAGTTCAACCGCTTCCGCATGGAGCAGGGGCTGCCGTCCATGGTCTGGAGCGAGAAGATCTACATCGTCCTCGTGGAGTACGCGAAGGAAATAAGGAAATACAATCCGGACGCGTCGGGCCTTCCCTCGCCCGCGGAAAGGCCCACGAGCAGGGCCCGCAGGGTGCACAAGTGGAACATAAGCTTCATGGACAACCCTTCCCTGTCCATCAAGTCGATATACTCCGCGAGGGAGTCCATCGAGCGGTTCGGGGGCGTGAAGCTGATTAGATCCATCAGGGACGCGAACCAGAACGCCGGGGCGGTCGCAATCGTCGAGAGGAACGCCTCGGACGTGTACGTCGTCGAGGCGGTGTCGAGACTCAAGGTCGACGAGCTCATGGACGTCCAGCAGAAGGTCGCCATGGCCAACGCGATTCTGTCGCTCACCGACCAGGCGGAGCGCGTCAAGGCCGCCAGGGACCTTGCGGCCCTGAAGGACGTCGCCTCCGTGTTCGTCCTGATTCCGCTCCTGTGCGACAAGAACGCCGAGGTGGCGCGCGAGGCGATTGCCGGCCTGGACCTCATAGGCGACCCCTGCCTGATTGAGCCGCTGATAAACGCACTGGACAGGGTCCCGGCCGAGATGCAGGCCCTCGTGGCCCAGACGCTGGCCAAGCTCACGGGCCGCAAGGACCTCGGGGCCGACTCCGCCAAGTGGCGAAAATGGCTCGAACAGAACCAGGGCACCGTGGCCGCCGGCAACGAAAAACCCGCCGAGAAGACGGATCTCTCCGACAAGGAAATCGACGAGCTCGTGGACAAGTTCAACAAGGACTACAGGGACGCCGACTCCATCGGCAAGATTGACGCCATAAAGTCCGTCGCCGGAGTGCGCGACAAGCGCGTGGCAAAGGCCCTGTGCCCTGCGCTCGGCAGCAAGGACCCCATGGTGCGCAAGGCCGCTGCCGAAGCCCTCAGGGCCCAGGCCGACAAGTCCGCAACCGGAGCCCTGGTCGCCGCCCTCGCGGCCAACGAGGACCTGTCCGACGTCGCCGTGGCTATCATCGAGGCGCTCGGCGAGACGCGCGATCCCAGAGCCGTGCCCTGCCTCACGAAGGACCTCTACAGGCCGGGCCAGCCGGAAATCACGACGGCCAAGATCACGGCCCTCGGGAAAATAAAGGACAAGGCCTGCATCCAGGCGCTCATCGATTTCATGCAGAGATGGGGCGGCGGGGCCAGGGAGCACGGCAAGGCCATCCGCGACGCGCTCCTCGCGCTCACCGGCAAGGACTTCGGCAACGACCGCGACGCCTGGAAGGGCTGGTGGGAGCGCACCAAGAACTGGTTCAAGTTCCCCGAGGAAAAGAACGGCGAGAAGAACGGGAAGTGACGCCGCCCCCGCTCGGCTGGGGAGGATATCCGAAGATCACGGCAATCCGCCTTCGCTTTGATGTATTGCTTGTAGCTTCTGCGGACAGGCTCCGTGCCGTGGCTACATGGATGCTTATGCGGATGTAGCCGCCCCCGGAGCGAAGCCCGCTGAAGCCCTCG
>JBFZBV010000435.1:0-7155 GCA_041308285.1 Planctomycetota bacterium
CGGGGCCGGCTGCGGGACGGGTTCCCCCGCAGGGGCCTGAACCGCCTCGGAGGGGTTCCGCAGCGCCTTCGCCTTTTCAATCAGTCTTTCCGGCACAATCAGGATTTCTCCGGCCTCGGACGCTCCCGCGATTTCGGACGCGAGGCTCCGGCAATCCGCGCATTGCGATACGTGATTGCGGATTGCGTCGGCCGACGCCTGGTCGAGGGTTCCGTCGGCGAATGCGGCGATGTCGTCGTCGGACGGGCAATCGAGACCCGAGAACAGGTCGGCCATCCTTCTTCCCGAGAGGCCCGGCCTCTTCGATCCGTCCGAACCGGATTGTGCTCCGGAAGATTCCATGAATCCCTCCGCAGAGTATGTGTCGCCCGGCGACCCGGTCATAACAGGGAATCCTTCTGTTTCCTGAGCAGGGCCCTGAGCTTGTCCTTGGCCCTTTTCACCACCATTCCTGCGTGTTCCGGGGAGACTCCGAGCGCGCGCCCGATTTCGGAGTACGCAAGTCCTTTGAAATAGAAGAGATCCAGCGCATCCCTGTCCCTTTGGGGCAGTTTCGCCAGGGCCAGGTTCACGATTTCGGCCCTTTCCCGGGTCCAGGCCGCCTCCACGGGCTCGGGCTCGCCCGCCTCGAGGGTGTCCGGGTCAGGGCCGGCCTCGGCGAATGGGGCCTCTTTCCTGAGGGCTGCGCACTTCCTCAGGGCCACCACGTAAAGGTATGTCGTGAACTTGCTCCGGCCGGAAAACGACCTCAGAACCTGGAAGTCGTTCTTGAGAATTTCGTAGAAGACCTCGGAGAAGGCCCGTTCCGTCTCCTCGGGTCCCGGAGGCCGGGCCTTGCGGAGCGCCTTGTTGACGGCGGAATAGATGAAGGGCGCGTACTTCTCGACGAACGTATCCCAGGCGCCCCTCTCTCCCGACAGGCAGGACCGGATTAACCTGATTTCGTCGAAAGCTGCGTTCATGGACCAGCGTCCGCGCCGCGTGCCGCCGGCGAACCGGCACGCGCGAATCCGCCCTGCCGGACCGTCGGGGTCTCAGCGCCTGAAATCCGCCTCGAGCGCGTCAATCATCGGGAGGATTTCCCTGCCCGTCTTCTCGTACAGCGCGACTGCGTCCTCGCGGACCGGAGGCTTGCCGGGATGGATGACGACGCCGTCGAGATCGAACAGGGCGGCAAGCCTCGCCGCCTTGTCCGGCGCAGGCCGCACGAACAGGAGCCAGTACTTCGACGACGCGAGCGCCCTGTTCCCGCCCGTCGAAATCTCGGCCCCGATGCCCTGCGAGATCTCGGGGAAGAGCATGAGCTCCTCCATGGCATGGGACCCCTCGCCCCCCATTTCAATCCATCCGCACCGGGGCCGGAGTTCCTCCTTGGACATGGCGAACCGCTCGAGAAGCCCCGAGAGCAGCCTGTACACCAGCACCGGCGGGGTGGTCGCGGGCAGGAACCTGCCCTTGTATTCCGGCAGATCCAGGGCGGACTCGATTCTCCTGGCCAGGTAGGCGGGGTCCTCGGAGGCGAGGAATTCGCCGACGTATCCGTCGATTCGGGAGACGACCTTGGACTTCGCGCCAATCCAAATCGACCCGTCGCCGGCGAGTTCCAGGCGGCAGAGGGGCGTGCCGGGGAATGATCCGGCGTCCTGGAACAGGCCCAGGCTCTCGGGCTCGCCCTTTCGCTTGAGGTCCATCACGCGGAGCCTGTACTTGTCGCAGTGCCTCCGCATGAGTTCGGAAACGATGCGCCATGCCGCGGCGAGCACGACCTGGACCCTGTAGGTCTTCTCCTTGTTCTTCAATGCCGGCTCCGCTTCAAAGACCGAAGCCTTCCGCGGCGCCGGCGGTCCGGCGCCGGCGTCCCAGGCTTCACCAATACTCTATCCGGCGTTTTTCTCTTTTGAAGGCCTTTCCGGCCCGCCGGGCGGCAAAGGCCGCGCCTTTGCTCTTGACTGCCGAACCGGCGCCCATATCATTTCATTGCTCTATCCCAGTCGTGTCTCGATATGGCCCGGCAGACCGGGATTTCCGCTTCCTGCCGGTCCCGGACGCCGGGCAATGGAGGAACGAGAAGGATGGGAGCGCTCTGGTTCAAGGGCGGCGCGCATCCTCCGGAGTCGAAATCAGCGGCGTCGAGGCCCGTGGAAACGGTCCCTCCTCCGGCGCTCGCGGTGATTCCCCTGTCCCAGCACCTCGGAAAGCCCGCCAAGGCGATTGTTGCCAAGAAGGACGCAGTACTGCGCGGCCAGCAAATCGGGGAGGCCCAGGGGATGATCTCGGCCGCGGTCCACAGCTCCGTTTCGGGAACCGTCAAGGAGGTGGGCCCGGCGAGGGGGCCGCTCGGCACGTTCGTGGAGTGCGTGTTCGTCGAGTCCGACGGCAGGGACCAGGCGGCGGAATCCAAGGGGTGCTCCCCGGACTCGCTCAGCCCCGCGGAAATCATCGAGCGCGTCAAGGCGGCGGGCATCGTGGGCATGGGCGGGGCGACCTTCCCGACTCACGTGAAGCTGTCCCCGCCGCCCGGCAAGAAGATTGACTGCCTCATAGTGAACGGGTGCGAGTGCGAGCCCTGCCTATCCGCGGACCACAGGCTCATGCTCGAGAAGACGGAGGAAATCCTGGCCGGCGCCGGGCTCTTCAGGAAGGCCCTGGGCGTGGCCCGGACCGTCGTGGCGGTCGAAGACAACAAGCCGGACGCGGCCGCGGCCCTCATGCAGAGAGCCGGGCAGCACGGCGTGGAGGTCTCGGTCCTGCGCGTCAAATACCCCCAGGGCGCGGAGAAGCAGCTGATTAAAGCCCTTCTCGGCCGCGAGGTCCCGTCCGGGGGCCTGCCCATGGACGTGGGCGTGGTGGTCCAGAACGTCGCCACGTGCAAGGCCGCGAGGGACGCGGTCGTCGAGGGGAAGCCGCTGTACGAGCGCATAGTCACCGTGGCGGGAAGCGCGGCGGCCCGGCCCGGCAACTTCCTGGTCCGCATCGGCACGCCATTCTCCGAGGTCGTGGCCTTCAGCGGCGGGACGAGGGCGAAGGTCGAGAAAATCGTCTCCGGCGGCCCGATGATGGGCCTCGCGCAGTCCACCCTGAACCTGCCCGTGACGAAGGGCACGTCGGGAATACTCCTTCTCGCGGCCGACGAGGCGAGGCCTGCGAAGATGTACCCCTGCCTGCGCTGCGGGCGGTGCATCGAAGCGTGCCCCATGGGGCTCCGGCCTTCGGTAATCTCGTCGACCGTGGAGGCAGGCCGGTTCGGGGACCTCGAGGACCTGGACATACTCGACTGCATCGAGTGCGGCTGCTGCGCCTACGAATGCCCATCGGCGAGGAGAATCGTGCAGAACGTGAAGCGCGGCAAGGCGGAACTGGCGAAAATCAGGAGAAAGCGCAAGGAGAAGGAGGACAAGGCCGCCGCACCGGCCGCGAAGGCCGGAGCCTGAGCCGCCGGCCCGGCCGGCCGGCAAGGACGCGGCGACCCGGCCCGGCGATCCGATTCAGCCGGGCACTCAAGAGATGGACAACGAGCCTGAAAATACGACGGGACTGGACGTGGCGAAGCGGCCGTGGTTTTCGGCCTCTCCGCACGTGAGGACTCCCGACTCGGTGCCGCAGATAATGTGGACCGTGGCGGCCGCCGCTGCGCCGTCATTCTTCACGGGCGTCTACTTCTTCGGCCCCAGGGCCGCTCTCGTCGTCGCCGTGTGCGCCGCCTCGGCCATGGCCTCCGAATGGGCGGGGACGAAAATCCTCCTCCGCAAGAAGGACCTCACGATTCTCGACGGCAGCGCGGCGGTCACGGGCATACTGCTCGCCTTCTGCCTGCCCACCGGCATCCCCCTGTGGCAGGCTGCCGTGGGCGCGGCCGTGGCCATCCTCGTCGGCAAGGTCGTTTTCGGCGGGCTCGGGTGCAACATATTCAACCCCGCGCGCCTGGGCAGGGCCGTGCTACACGCGGCCGGGCCCGCGGCGGTGTCGGGCGCGGCGTTCCTCGAGAAGGCCGCGGCCGCGGGGTCCGACTCGCTCGGACTGCCCGTGGCGGTCGCAAGGGTGCCTGCCTTCGTGGACGCGCTCACGCAGGCCACGCCGCTCGCCGCCGTTAAGGAAGGCAAGTTCCCCGCATCCGCCTGCCCGACGTGGTACGACCTCAACAACCTCTTCATCGGCCGCTGCGGCGGGTGCCTGGGCGAGACGTCGGCCCTGGCCATCCTGGTCGGGGGGATCTGGCTCCTGGGCCGCAGGATAATCACCTGGCATATTCCGGCGGTGTACATAGGGACGGTCTTCGTCCTGATGTCCGTGGTCAAGGCTCCCGAGGCGTTCCGCCAGCAGTCGATTGAGCCGGTCCTGTTCATGCTGCAGTGGTCGCTCTTCCACGTCCTTGCCGGCGGTCTTTTTCTCGGGGCGTTCTTCATGGCGACCGACATGGTCACGAGCCCGATGACTGCCGCAGGCAAGGTCGTGTACGCCGCGGGCGCGGGCGTGCTCGTGGTGCTCATCCGGCTTCTCGGCGGCTACCCCGAGGGCGTGTGCTATTCGATACTCATCATGAACATGGTCGTGCCGCTCATAGACAGGTACATCAAGCCGAGGAAGTTCGGGGTCGCGGGAGGCGCGAGATGACCGAGATACTGAAAATGTCGGCGTTCCTCCTCGTCGTGTGCGCCGTTACCGCCGGGGCGCTGGCCGTGACCGAGAAGGCCACGAAGGGCCGCATCGAGGAGAACCTGCGCCTGGAGGAGGAGGAAGCCCGCAAGGAGGTGCTGGGGGGCCTGGCTTTCGAGAAGTCCTCGGCGCGGAAGGCGGAGCTCGGCGGATCGGAAATCGAGATTTTCGAGTGTTTCGACTCGGCCGGCCGGAAGGTCGCCACGGTCGCGAAGGGATCCGGGAAGGGATTCGGGGGCAGGATTGCATTCATGCTCGGGATTGACGCCGAGGGGCGGGTGCTCGGCGTGAAGGTGGTCTCCCACGCCGAGACCCCCGGGCTCGGCACGAAGGTCATGGACGGAAGCTTCCTGGCGCAGTTCAAGGGCCTGTCCGGCCGCGAATCCGCGCTCAGGAAGGAGGACCCCGCGGGGAGGATTGACGCCATCACGGGCGTCACGGTCTCGTCGAGGGCCATGACGCGGGGCGTCCGGGGCTTGTTGGATCTGCTGGAAAATGAACGCGGCAAATGACAAGAGGACGATAGCCGGGGAATTCGGCAAGGGAATCATGAAGGAGAACCCGATTCTCGTGCTGATGCTCGGCTGCTGCCCCACGCTGGCGGTGACCACGTCGGCAATCAACGGGATCGGCATGGGCGCGGCGGCCACGTTCGTGCTCCTGTGCTCGAACGTCATAGTATCGACGCTCAAGGGGGTGATTCCCGGCAAGGTGCGGATCCCGGTCTTCATCGTGATTGCGGCGGGGTTCACGACCATCGTCGAACTCGTCATGCACGCGTTCACGCCGGACCTCTACGAGGCGCTGGGCATATTCATACCGCTCATCGTGGTGAACTGCATCATCCTCGGCAGGGCCGAGGCTTTCGCGTCGAAGAACGGCGTCGTCGCCTCTGCCGCGGACGCGCTGGGCATGGGCGCGGGGTGGACGATGATGCTCGTCATGATTGGGCTCGTGAGGGAGGCAATGGGGAACGGCACCCTGTTCGCCGGGACGCCGGCGGAGACCGTGCTGTTCGAGGACGACCGGTTCCTTCTCATGATTCTTCCGCCGGGCGGGTTCATACTGATGGGGTTCATAATGGCGTTCAGCAACAGGTACCTCAGGAAGTCGGCATGAAGATGAGCGAGATAATCCTGGTATTCCTGGGCGCGATATTCGTGAACAACTTCGTCCTGTCGAGGTTCCTCGGCATATGCCCGTTCATCGGGGTGTCGAAGAAGCTCAAGGACGCGCTGGGCATGGGCGCCGCCGTGCTGTTCGTGATGCTGCTCGCGACGGTGGCCACGTGGATTCTCTCGAAGGCGGTCCTGGCGCCGCTGAAGCTCCAGTTCCTGGAAACGATCATGTTCATCCTGGTGATTGCGGCGCTCGTGCAGTTCGTGGAGATAGTTCTGCAGAAGTACCTGCAGTCTCTTTACGAGGCGCTCGGCATATACCTGCCGCTCATCACGACGAACTGCGCGATACTCGGCATCACGCTCATCAACCTCAAGGAGGAATACGACCTTCTTACGTCGGTCGTGCACGCGGCGGGAGCTGCGGCGGGTTTCACGCTCGCCCTCGTCCTCATGGCGGGAATCCGCGAGAGGCTGGACCTGGCGGACACCCCGCCCGCGTTCAGGGGCGCGCCCATCGCGTTCATCGTGGCCGGGCTCATGGCAATCGCTTTCCTGGGTTTCGCAGGGATGATGTAGTCGCGCCTCCGGCGCTTCGCCGGCCGCGCATGCGTTCGGTAACGGAAATGACCATAGTCTTCGCAGTGATTTCGATGAGCGTGCTCGCCCTCCTGCTCGGCATCGGGCTCGGCTACGCCGCGAAGAAGCTCGCCGTCCCCTCGGACCCGCGGGTGGAGGAGGCTGCGGCGGCCCTGCCGGGTGCGAACTGCGGCGGGTGCGGCTTTCCCGGGTGTTCCGGGTACGCGAAGGCTCTGGCGCGCGGTGCGGCCGTGCCGGGATCCTGCGCGCCCGGGGGTCAGGCGGCTGCGGAGCGGCTGGCGGCGATTTTCGGCCTCGCCGCGGGGGGCGGGACGCGGAAGGTGGCGCAGGTGCGCTGCCGCGCGGGGCTGGACCCGGACTGGGAGAAGTTCGAATACGACCACGCTCTCGGCTGCGCGAACGCCATGCTCCTCGCAGGGGGCGTGGGGACCTGCGACTGGGGCTGCGTGGGCATGTTCGACTGCGTGAAGGCCTGCCCGTTCGGGGCAATCTCGCCCAGCCGCGAGGCCAAGCGTCCGCCGGTCGTGGACGCGGACAGGTGCACGGGCTGCGGCGTGTGCGTGGACACGTGCCCCAACGGCGTCATCGCCCTGGTGCCCCTGACCCGCCAGCCGGTCGTGTACTGCCGCAACAGGCTCAAGGGCAAGCTGGCCAAGGGCTGCTGCATAGTCGCGTGTATAGCGTGCGGCAAGTGCCAGAAGAACTGCCCCGACGGCGCCATCACAATGGCAGACAACCTCCCGACGGTGGACCTTTCGAAGTGCACGCGCTGCGGCAAGTGCGT
>JBFZBV010000436.1:0-4706 GCA_041308285.1 Planctomycetota bacterium
CCGAGCTCGATGACCCTGTCGGATCCGCCCTTGAGGGCCGCGAGGTCCGAGAGCACCGCGCTGCCCGCTGCGGGCGACATCCTGAGCGCGACCGGTATCAGCGATATCCCGCTCTCCTCGAGTATCGGCAGGACCGCCGTGCGGAACCGCCTCAGAGCGGCGTCGTTCAGCGCTTCGCGGGTCATGCCGCCCGCCTGGCCTTCGACGGCCTTGCGGTAGTCCCCGTGCACCCTGTCGCCCTCGATTACGTCCATTGCCCCGTCCGTCACCAGGACGACGAACGCCTTGCGCGTGTCAGCGCGCTCCCTGAGCAGCTTGAACACGCCCGTCTCGAAGAGGCGGTTGAAGTCGGAACCGCGCCCGAAACCCGGCAGGCGGCTGTCGAACGCCGCCTTCACGTCGAAGAGGAGCTTCGACTTCTCGGCGACCGCCGCGGGCACCTCCCTGAGCGGGAACACCTCGAGCCCCGACTCCTCGGACTCGAGCGCGCCGCCGAGCCTCAGCACCGCCACCCTGTCGCCGCCCCTGTGCAGGAGCAGGTCGCACAGGGCCTTCATGAGCCTGGTGCGCACTCCGGCCGGGTCGTTGCGGCCCATCGACGGGGAATCGTCCGTCACGAAAATGACGTCGATTGGCGCGTCGCCCGCGGCCCGCCCGGCCGTGAGGGGAATCAGCGCCGAAAGCAGCGCAATCGCGGCTATTGTCCTCGTCCAGCTCATGGTTCGCCCCGTTTCCTGCAATCCCGTGCGCCCCGCCGCGGCAGTCCGCGCTCCGCGGGAGAACTCCTGCGCCGGCAGGGCGCCCGCCCCAATCTCACTTCACCGGCCTCTCGACCTTAATCTCCACCGGCACTTCGAGCGAGTATTCCTTCTCGAGCGAGCCCCTGTACTTGATTTCCACCTTCCCCTTGTAAATCCCGTCCGGGAGGTCCGGGGAAACGAAAATCCTGTACTCCAGCCTGGCGCTCTGGCCCAGGACTATCTCCTTGCCGTCCCAGCCGGGCCCGGGCTTGGTGATGAAGTCGAATTCGCCGGATATCGAGTCGAACTCCTTCTGACCCTGGAGGGGCGAGCGGTTCACGGCCAGGATTGCGGCCGGAGAGCTCCCGGGGTTGAGGTCGAGCGTGACGTGCCCCTCCACCCACCCGTCGGCGCCGGCCTGGAGCGAAAGCTCCATCGGGGTGGCGCAGATGAGCGGCCTCTTCTCCTCCGGCTGTTCCGCGGGGCCGGCGCCGGGCGCCTCGAACCTCGCCTGCACGCGCACTTCCCTGGGGGCCAGGGCCGCGCCGCGCACCGATATCCTCACAGTCCCGGCGTACGATCCCGGTATGCAGTTCATGGGCGTGGATACGACCAGCACCCTCCGGCCCGGCTGCCCCTCCACGAGCTCGACCGACATGGGGACCGCGCCGGGACCGACAAGCGGTTCCGCGGTCACGTCCAGGTCCAGGGCCGGTTCGGTGCCGAATTCGAGCTCCTTCCTAATCTGCTCGCCTTCCTTGAGGCTGCCGAGGTCCGTGTCGCCGATGCCCCGGTAGACCACGATGTTGTACGAGACCGGGACCGTCTTCTCGAACCTGAGCTCGCCCTGGGCGGCGCTCTGGGCCACGACCTTGACTTCCGCCCTGCCCGGCCCCGGTTCGCCCGATCGCAGGGCGCCGCCGATGGAGACCGTGAAGAGCATGGGCTTGTCGGGCATGCTCGAGGCCTTGGAGGGCGCGACGTCCAGGCCCGCCGGGGCGCCCGCCGCCTCGACTCCCATGCTCTGCGCCGCGCGCGAGGTCACGGAGAGCTTCGCGGTCGGCTGCTGGTCGTCCGCCCAGAGCATGCCGAAGTCGATTTCAGGCGGGGAAACCTGGAATAGCGGGGGTTTCGCCGGGTTCACGATGAAGGACTCGTACCTCTCCATGGACCAGGACAGGTCCTTGTCCTCGACGAGGACGGTCACCTTCACCGTGAAGGTCTCCTCCTTTTCCGGCACCGAGGTCAGGATGCGGAGCCCGCCCTCGTACTCCACGCGGTTCCCGCTCAGGCTCAGGTCCGACAGGGGGATCTCGGCCACCGTGCGGCCCGTGGCCTCGCTCAGGACCGAGGCCGACACCTTGGCCTTGTCCATGACGAGCTTGATGTTCGCCTTGTTGTCGGCCTCCACGGAAAGGGCGATGCGGAACGGCTCGCCCTCCCTGACGGCGCCCTGCAGGCTCGATGTGGACAGCCTGGTCACAATCGGGGCGTCGAGGAAGGCGATTTCGTCCACCGGCTCGCCTTCCACCTTGGCGTCGAAGAGGCCGGCGGGCGCCTTGTCCAGGTGGACGACGTGGAAGTACCCCTCGCTCTGATAGGCGGGCGCGCTCTCGCCTGCAGGCAGGGGCAGCGCTTTGCCCGCGGACTGGAGGCCGGATATGGATGTCTTCGACCCTCTGCTCGTCACCGACAGGACCAGGGCGCCGGAACCCGGCAGGGCGGTGTTCGCCTTGCGGAGGTTCCTGCAGATCATGCGCTGGTTTATTTCAGCGGAGACCGCCGACAGGCAGGTGAGGAGGTTCTCGGGCTTCTCGACCTTGAACACCGCCCCGCGGGTCGTCACGGCCATCTTCTCGAGCATGGCCATGTGCCCGGTCGGCGCGAGGACCACCGGGAAGACCCTCCAGCCGTTCTGCGCGTATTTCCGCATGGCTTCGGCGATTTCGCCTTCCCCGCCGACGGGCTTCTCCATGCCGCCCGTGATGAACACGACGTACGAGTCCCCGGTGTCGTTGAAAGTCCTGAGGAGGTCCTCGGCAAGGCCGAGCGCGTCCGAGTACCTCGACTCGCCGCCGACCGGCATGTCGTCAATCATCTTGAAAATCTCGCGCCTGTTGTCCTCGCCCCTAATCGACTGCGTGCGCGACATGACTGCCGCCGGAAAACGGCAGGTGACGACCCCGATGTTGTCCTCGCGGTTCAGAGTGGAAAGCAGGAACTTGCTGCCTTCCCTTATATATCCCTGCGGGTCGCATTCCTCGGGGCCGGCGGAGTTGTCTATCACCAGGATTACCACCTTCCCGAAGACGTTCACGGACTGCAGCGAGGAATCGGGCTCGTCCAGCGCCTCGCAGGCGGCCATGAACCCAACTGCAGCTGAGAGCAGAATATAGGCTTGAATTCGTTTTGTCATGACGCTACCTCCGAAGCGGGTATTATATGCGCGCCCGGCAGGGGTTGCAAAGATAAAAGGCCGGCCGGGAGCCTCTGCGCGCCGGCCCGGCCTAGCGGCGCTTCATCATGAGGAAGGCCTTCTGGAAGTCGTCGATTTCGCCGTCGAGCACGGCCTGGACGTTCCCGGTCTCGAAATCCGTGCGGTGGTCCTTGACCAGCGTGTACGGGTGGAGGACGTAGGACCTAATCTGGTTGCCCCATGCGATCTCGCCCTTTTCGCTGTACAACGACTTGAGCTCGCTCTCGCGCTCCATCTGCCTTATTCTCATGAGCTTGGCCTTGAGCATCGACATCGCCTCGGCGCGGTTGCGGTGCTGCGACCTCTCGTTCTGGCACTGGACGATTATCCCGGTCGGGATGTGGGTTATGCGGACCGCCGAGTCGGTCACGTTCACGTGCTGACCCCCGGCGCCCGAAGACCTGTACGTGTCAATCTCTATTTCGCCGTCGGAAATCGCGATGTCGCCTTCCTCCTCGAACTGCGGCAGAAGGTCGACGGACGCGAACGACGTGTGCCGCCTCTGGTTGAAATCGAACGGCGAAATCCTCACGAGCCTGTGAACCCCCAACTCCGATCGGAGGAAACCGTACGCCCACGGGCCGCTCACCTTGATGACCACCCGCTTGATTCCCGCCTCGTCGTTGGGAAGGTAGTCGACGATGCTCTGCGAGTATCCGCGCCGGTCCATCCACTTCACGTACATCCGCATCAGCATCGAAGCCCAGTCGCTGGAGTCCGTGCCTCCGGCCCCGGCGTGTATGCTGAGGTAGCAGTTCAGCCGGTCCGTGTCCTTGTCCATCATCGCCGAGAGCTCGAGCTTGCCGAGCCTGGACTTGAGATCCTTCGCCTCGGACGCAAGCTCCTCGGCCATCGCCTCGTCCCCTTCCTCCCTGCACAACTCGAGGATTTCGGAAAGGTTGCGGTACGCCGACTCGATTTCGTCGAAGGGGCGGGTCTTCTCCTTCAGCGACTTGAATTCCGCGACGTCGGTCTGCGCCGACTCGGGCTTGTCCCAGAATCCGGGCGCGGACATCCTGGTCTCGAGCTCCCTGTACCTTCTTCGGAGCGTCTCCAAGTCAAAGAGAGTCCCTGAGGGCATCGAGCCGGGCGCCGGTGTCCTTCAAGGACTGCTCCGTTTCGGAGAGGTTGGCGAGCATCTTCAGAGCCTGAAAAAAAACGCGGCCGCCTCGGGCAGCGGCGGCTCGGATGTGCGAATCATACGCGTCGAATGCGTTCCTGGCCATTCCTCAAGCGGCACATTTATCGGTCACTTGGCGGAAGTAATCTGCTTCCGGCTCCTCCGAGTCATGTCTGATATATATCCCCCGGACGGCGAGCGGTCAAGACCCCTGGGCCGGCGCCGGCGATGAAGAGTCGTGTACGTGTACGAAAACGTGGACGGGAACGAATGCGCGGCATGAAGGCACGAGTACGGGATAGCAGGTCCCGCGGTGAAAACGACCGACGATACATCCAGGAAAATCAGGTCGCCCGCCGCCCGAAGATTC
>JBFZBV010000437.1:0-29831 GCA_041308285.1 Planctomycetota bacterium
CTTTCCGAGCTCGAGGCCCTGTCGCTCGCAAGGTTCGGGAAGCTCGGGGCCGGGGCGGCGGCCGACTTCCTTCTGTGCGTCCCCCGTTCCGTCATCCTCGCCGTGACCGGCCCCGACGGCCGGCCTGCGCGCCGGGCGAGGGTAATCGAGATCCAAAAGGACGGCACGGAGGAGACGTTTCTCGATGCCGAGTGCGGACCGGGCGGCAGGATTGCGCTGTCGGCCGGAGGTTCGCCCCGGCTCTGGGGCGTCTCGGGCGTCTCATCGCCCCTCAATCCGTTCGGAAGGATTGCGATCGAGGGCCGCGGCGTCCTGGTCGTGGAGGCGGAACTCGAGGACGGCGGTTCCGTGAGGGCCGGCCTGGGGCTGCCCGTCCTCAACCTCGCGTTCCTGCGCGGGGCCGAGGAGGAAGCGGAGGTCGGGATTCGAATGCCCGCGCGCGGGTGAGGGAGGCATCACTCCTTCGGCTTCTCCTTCTCGTCCTCAAGGGCCTGCAGGCGCTTCCGGGTGGATTCGCCGAACTCCGCCATGCGTTTGGCGAGATCCTCGAGCTGCTCCTTGAGCTCCTCAATCCTGCGGACCGAGTCCTTCCGGAATGCGAGCTCCTCGTCGCGGCTCTCCGCGAGCTTTCGAATCTCGCCCTCGAGCGCGGCGTTCTTCTCCTCCATCTCGCGGCGGAAGCGCTTCATCTCCTCGGCCCCCGCCCTAATCGCCTCTTCCGCTGCCGCTATCTTCTCCGAGTGCTCGTCAATGGCCGCCTCGGCCTTCTCAATCCTGCGCGTGTTGTCCGATATCCTGTCGGAGTTGCGGTCCACCCGCGCCTTGGTGTCCCGGATTTCCCGCTGGTTCTCCGTGACGTCGAGCCTGACCTTCTCGACGTCTCCCCGGTCGAACCTCGAGGAGAAGAAGAAGTAGATGCCGAGCAGCACGGCTGCGGGAAACGTCAGCGTCAGCGTCCAGGTTATGATGCTCTCCTTGATTCCCGGCATGGCCGTCCTCCGATTGCCCGTCCCGCGGGGCCCGCGCGTCGCGTCGGGACGGGCGGCTTGATATATTCGAGGGCCCGCCTATAATCTACTACTCGCATGGCATGGTTTTCAAGGACGCCCGGCGCGGGCCGCGGTGCGCGCGCCCGGTTCCGGCTCGCCGGGTTTGGGGGGCTCAGCATTGGCGGACGGCGAAGGCATGGATTATCGCGGTGCCTGCCTCAAGGGGGCGAATTTCTCGGGAGCAAGCCTCAGGGGGGCGGACTTCACCGGGGCGAATCTCTCGGGCGCCGATTTCTCCTACGCCGTAATCGCCGCCGCCGACTTCACGCGGGCCGACCTGAAGGGCGCGAGGTTCTTCGGGGCCGCGGTCTCCGGCAGGTTCCAGGACGACGAGGAAGGCGCCCTCAAGGTCGCATACTCCGCCGCCGCGGGCGCGAGGTTCACCGGCGCCGACCTCACGGGCGTCAGCTTCGAGCAGGCGGTCTTCGACGAGTTCGAGAACAGCCGCGTCGACTTCTCGGGCGCGGTCCTCCGCGGGGCCAGGCTGGCGAAACTCAACCTCTGCAGGATTTCCTTCAGGAACGCCGACCTGTCCGCCGCCGACCTGTCCGAGGCCGACATGCACCACGCCGACGCGTCCGGCGCAAACCTCTCCGACGCGTGCCTGCGGGCCGCCAGGCTCGTCGACACCCGGCTGTGGGGCGCGCAGATGACCAGGACCGACCTGTCGCATGCCCTCATCGAGGCGGATTTCCCCGGCGGCGACCTTTCGTTCGTCTCCCTCAGGGGCGCGAGAATCCTCGGAAACTTCTCCGGCGCGAAGTTCCGGGAATCCGACCTCACGGGCGCCGTCCTGAAGGGGGATTTCACCGGGGCATCATTCGCGGGCGCCATCCTGAGGGGCACCGACTTCAGGGGATCTGAGATACGCGGCAGCGACATGGCCGGAGCGGACATGGACAGGGCCGACATCCAGAGCCTCGACCTGAGCGGAGTGAACTTCTTCGGCGTCAACCTCGAACGCGTCTCGGCCAAGGGCGCCGACGCCGCCTATGCCCTCGCGAGCAGAGAGGGCCTTGAAATCCTGCGATCCAGGATTATGTGAAGGAGACCGGAGTGAAACTCTTTCTCGCCTTGACGGCCCTCGCCGCCGCAATCGCCTTGACGGCGGGATGCATGCCGCCGGGATACTACCACACGCATCCCTGCGAATGCCCCGACGGGCAGGTCCGGACAATCCGCCACTGGCACGCGGACACCGGTTACGCGGGATTCCACACGCACCCGTTCCCGAACCACATCCACAAGGACCTCATGCTGACCGGAGGCATGAAGGAGATGAAGAAGAGGATCGTGGAGAACGGGGAATAGGGCATCCGGACCGGACCGGGGCCGGGAATCCGCCGGGTTCACCGAGTCTCCGCGACCGCCGCGATGTAGGGCAGGCAGCGGAACTTCTCCCCGCAGTCGAGGCCGTACCCGACCACGAACTCGTCCGGAATCGAGAATCCGCGGTAGTCTATCGCGACCTCGACCTCCCTCCTGTCCGGCTTGTCGAGCAGCGCGCAGATTTTCACGCTCGCAGGCTTCCTCTTGCGGATTTCCTTCACGAGGTAGGACAGGGTCCTGCCGGTGTCCACTATGTCCTCGACGAGGAGCACGTGGCGACCCCGGATGTCGGCCGAGAAGTCGAGGTCGAAACGGATCTCCCCCGAGGGCCTGGTGCCGTCCTTGTACGTGGACACCTTTATGAAATCCAGCTGCGCGTCCGTGCCCATGGCCCGCGCCAGGTCCGACAGGAACACGAACGCGCCCTTCAGAACCCCGGTAATCAGGACCTGCTTGCCGGAATAGTCCCGCGCAATCTCCCCGGCCAGCTCGGCGACCCTCGCCTTTATCCGGTCCTCCTCGATGAGCACCTTGCTGATTTCGAACGCCACCTGCCCACCTCAATCTCTGGCCCTGGTCAGCCCCGTCTCCATTGCGTGCCCGCCGATGCTGGTCTGCGCCACGTGCTCGCCCGCCGGTTCCGGCGACTCCTCCATCTCGACCGCGAGCACCTCCGCCATGATGTATTCCCTCTGCCGCCGCATGACTCCGGCCAGCTCCCCATCGGCCCTGTAGCTTATCCTTATGCGGTCCGAGACCTGGAACCCGGCGTCCTTCCTCTGGTTTTGAATCCTGCGCACCACGTCCCTGGAGAGCCCCTCGACGACGAGCTCGTCGGTGAGGACCGTGTCCACGGCGACGACCATGCCGCGCTCGCTCGCCGTCATGAGGCCCTTGACCGGCGATTTCTTCGCCTCGAACTCGCCCGGCAGGATGCGGACCGCCGATCCGCCGACGACGACGTCGAACCCCTCCGCCGAGGACGAGAACGCGAGCGCGTCCGCCGCGGGCACGTCCTCGACGGCCGCCTTGACCTTCCCGGCCCGGGGGCCGTGCTTGCGGCCGAGCGCCGACATGTTCGCCTTGAGACTCACCGTCTCGAGGTCCGTCGCGGACCCGGCGAACGCGAGATCCTTCGCGTTGACCTCCTCCAGGATTATGTCCCGGTATTTCCCGATTTTCGCGCAGTCGGCCGGATCCGCGGGGACTACCACGACCCTGGCCACCGGCTGCCGCACCTTGATGTTGGCCGCCTGGCGCGCCGAAAGAGCGAGGTTCACCGCCCTCATCACCTCGGCCATCTCCCCGACGAGATTAGCGTCGACCCGGTCCGGCCTCGATTCGGGGAACGACTCGAGGTGAACGCTCTCCTCCGCCCCCCCGGCCGGGACGGCCACGGCCTGGTATATCTCCTCCGCCGTGAAGGGGAGTATCGGGGCGAGAACCCTGCAGAGCGTCGTAATCGCGAAGTACAGCGTCCTGTACGCCGCCTGCTTGTCCGCGTCGCCCCCGCTCTTCCAGAACCTCCGCCTCGAACGCCGGACGTACCAGTTGCTCAAGTCGTCGATGAACTTCTCGGCTTCCAGGGCGAAGGCGGTGATTTCGTACCCGCTGTAGGCCTCGTGCGCCCTGGCCACCAGCATCTCGAGCTTGCTGACGAGCCATCTGTCGAGCAGCCCCTGCCCTGCGCCCGGGAAAGAATCCGAAAGGTCCGGCTTGTCGAGGTTGGCATAGGTCACGAAGAACGAGCACACGTTCCAGAGCGTGAGCATCTTCTTCTTGACCTCCTGCCCGAGCTTGAATCCGAAGTTGAGATTCTGGTAAGGGTTCTGCGTGGCGAAGATCCACCTCATGATGTCCACGCCCATCTGTTCCGCCGCGTCCTGGAACCAGATTACGTTCCCCATGCTCTTGTGCATCTCGTTCCCGTTCTCGTCCTTGACCAGGGCGTGGCCGAGCACGACCTTGAAAGGCTCGACGTTCTCGAGGACCGTGCTCATCGCCAGCAGGCTGTAGAACCAGTTGCGGAACTGGCCGGGGAAGCACTCCGTGATGAAATCGAACGGGCACCACTCCGCCCAGTGCTTCTTGTCGTGCCTGTAGTCGAGGGTGGAGTACGGGACGATGCCGGCGTCCAGCCAGGGATTGCCGACGTCCGGAATGCGGCTCACCGGCTTCCCGCAGGACCCGCAGCGAATCTTGACCTCGTCAATCCAGGGCTTGTGCGGGGAATGGCCTTCGAACCGGTCCCATCCCTCGACCGCCCTCATCTTCAGTTCGTCCTCGCACCCGACGACGTCGAACCACCCGCAGGAGCACCTGTAAATCGGCAGGGCCAGGCCCCAGAACCTCTTCTTGGTGATCATCCAGTCGTGCATGTTCTTGAGCCAGTCGAGCTCCTGCTGGAGCCCGAACTCGGGCATCCATTTGATTTTGCGGGCGACGTCCATGATCTCGAAGCGCAGCTTGTCCATGGAGATGAACCACTCGTCCACCATGCGGAAGAGCAGCCCCTGGCCGCAGCGCCAGCAGTGCGGGTACGAGTGGGAGTACTTCTCCGAGGCGACCAGTACCCCGCGTTTGCGCAGATCCTCCAGTATGGCGGCCGTCGTCGATGCGGAAGACGCCTTCATGCCCTTGAGGAAACCGAAGCCGTCGACGTACGCACCTTCCTCGTCGAGCGGCGCGATGGACACGAGGCCGTGCTCCTTCCCGAGATCATAGTCTTCCTTGCCGCATCCAGGGGCTATATGGACAATCCCGGTGCCCTCCGTGCTCCCGACCAGGTTCCAGGATATCACCTTGTGGCAGGACACCCCTTTCCTGTCCTTGAGCTTCGAGACCGCCTTGGGGAATCCGCCCATCGCGGACTGCGCGGGAAGCGAGTCGAACGGGCCTTCGTAGGTCCAGCCCAGCATCTCCGACCCGCTCAGGGTCCCGAGCACCTTCACCGGTCCCTCGGACCTGAGAATCTCCCCCACCGACTTGAGCGGCGGCGCGGACCCGCCGGATTCGCCAGGCTTCGCCTCCTCGGTCTTCCTCTTGCACTCGAGCGCGTCCGCCGCGAAGTAGTATACCCCTCCTGCGCACTGCGCCCTGACGTACGGCATGTCCGGATTCACCGCCGCGGCCACGTTCGAGGTGAGCGTCCAGGGAGTCGTCGTCCAGACGAGCAGATACTCCCCGCTCCTGCCGCGGAGCGGGAAACGGACGAAAACCGCCTCGTCGGCCACGATCTTGTAGCCCTCGTGCATCTCCTGCTGCGAAATGCCCGTGCCGCACCTGGCGCACCAGGGCATGACGTCCTCGCCCTCGTACACCCATCCCCGTTCGTGGCACTTCTTGAGGAAACCCCATATCGTGTAGTTGTTCTCGTCGCTCATCGTGTAATACGAGTTGCCCCAGTCCATCCAGTACCCGAGCCTGATCGACTGCTCGGTCTGGATCTTCGAGAACCTCCTCACCCTCTCCTTGCAGGCCTCCACGAACCTCCCGACTCCGAATGCCTCGATGTCCCTCTTGGACTTGAACCCGAGCTCCTTTTCGACCTCGACCTCGACCCAAAGCCCCTGGCAGTCGTAGCCGTTCTGGTAACGCATGCGCCGGCCCATCATGGCGTTGTATCGGTGGAAGACGTCCTTGAGCGACCTGCCCCACGCGTGGTGCACCCCCATGGGGTTGTTCGCGGTGATTGGGCCGTCGAGGAACCTCCACCTGGGCCCGTTCTCGTTCCGGGCCCTGAGCTTGTCGAAGATTCGCCTGTCCCGCCAGAAGTCGAGAATCCTCTTCTCCATGGCCGGGTAATCCGGCTTGGTGTCGATTTCCTTGAACATGGTCTCCTCGCCAAATGAAAAGCCAAAGGATATCAGGGAGGCCGGCACTGCGCAACCCCGCCTCATCCCCGGCCACGCTTCGCTTCCGCGCCCCCTTTTGATATATTCCCCCTGCCGCGGCCGGATCCTGCGGCAGGCCTCGTGACGAAGGGCGGCACATGAAGGGCATCCTCGCCGGAAACCGGATGGCTTCGCTCGCATCCCTCGCGGCGGCCCTGCCCCTCCTCGCATGGTGGGCCTTCTTCGCGGTCCTGGAACCATCGGCGACAAGGAAGGCCGTGCTGTCGAGCCTGTCCTGCAGGCTCGGCCTCGAGGTGAAAGCGGCGTCCGTGCTCAGGACCGGCGGCCGATCGGCCGAGGCGCGGGGCCTGTCCCTCCGGAACCGCGGGGCGGAGATATTCTCCTCGGAATCGGTTTCCATCGAATCCGGGCCCGATTTCGGGCCTCCCTACCGCATCTGCTGCGCAGGCTGCGCCCTGGACCTCGACCTGGCCTCGCCCCTGCCCTTCGCGGCCGAGGGCGCGTCCTTCGTACCCGGCGGCCTTTCCCTGGAATTCTCGCGCGGATCCCTCGCATTCAGGAACCATCCCGCCCTGCCCGGGCTCGGCCTCAGAATCCAGGAAATCAGCGGCTCCCTGGCCCTCGGCCCGGACGCTGAATGGCGCGCGTCCGGGGCCTTCGGCGCGGGGGCGGCCGGCAGCTTCCAGGCCTCGGGAAAAGGGGCGGCGTGCGGCTTCCTCGAAATCGAGTTCCGCGAATGGACCGTCGCAGACCGAATCCTGGCCTCCGCATCCCCGTCGATTGGAGGCGCGGCGGTCTCAGCGCCCCTCAGGGGCGAGGCGAGGGGATCAATCCGCGTGTCCGGCGCGGGGCCCGCCACGGTCATGTGCTCCTTCCGCGGCCTCGGGTCGCCGCTGCTCGAGGGCGTCTCGGGATCGGGCTACGCGTCCGTCGCCGCGGAGCGCCGGCCCGAGGGCGTATCTTTCGGCGGGAATTTCTTCCTGGACCGGCTCGACTGGGGCTGCATGCGCTTTTCGCTGGTGAGCGGGGTGGTGGAAGGCGGCCCGGACCGCATCTCGCTCCGCAGCATGTCCGGGAAATTCATGGGCGGACGGGCCCGCGGCGGCGTCTCGGCCTTCCTCGGCGGCGAGGGCTCCGCCTCACTCTCGTTCTCCCTCGAAGACGGCGACGCCTCGGAAACCCCCAACGCCTTCCTCGGCTCCGAAATGCCTCTGAAGGGCAGGATCTCGCTCAACCTGGACGCCGATTTCGACCGCATCTCCGGCCCCGGATCGCCGGGGGTCCGCGGCACGGGGTCCTTCGAGTGGACCGGAGCCGTCCTCGGGTATCTGCCCCTCGTCAGCGGACTCGACAGGTTCGTGTCCTTCCCGAGGCAGATTGTGTTCAAGACCGTCAAGGCGTTGTTCAGCCTCGGCCCGGAGGGGATACTCCTCAGGAACGGGTCCGCCTCGGGGCCGCTGTTCGACCTCGAGCTGGCAAGGCCCGGGGCGGTCAGGTTCGACAGGAAGACGGACCTGGAGATTCTCGTGAAGCGCGGCCATCAGGAGGAGAGGAAGTTTCCTGTATTCACCAAACTCTCGGAAACGATGAAGAAAATGTTCATCGCGCCGTTCAAGGACGTGCTCACGCTTGGAATCAGGATATCCGGGGACTACCTCGACCCCGATTTCGAGCTGATTCTGCCCGGCAAAGGGCGGTAAGGCGGCGAAATGCACCTGGTCCATTTCGCCCTCGTCGATGACGCATCTCTTTATCCCGCATAGATGTGGGAAAAAGCCGCCGGAGCCTCCGCCGCCTGCGCATGCTCCGGCCAGAATCATGTGAATCAGCATTAAATTCATGTAAATCAGGCTCGAAATGCCCATGGGGCTGGGTTCGCCGGATATTTGCGCCGAAGGGAGGTCAGACCCTGCCGCCGGCTTCCCTGGCTTTGCCGGCGAAATACTCGTTCGAATCGAACGCCAGTCCGGGCAGCGAGTCGAAAGGGAAGAACCTCGCCTCGACTACGTCGGACCCCGGCGCCGGGTCGGCGCGCACGCAGCTGTAATGATAGCCTATGACGAGAACCGTCCCGTAGGCCGTGCTGTTCTGGGAGAACACTCCCAGAAGGCTTCCGCCCCCGCAATCCACGCCGGCTTCCTCCCTGAGTTCCCTCGCGGCGGCCGATTCGGGCGACTCCCCGATTTCCATGAATCCCCCTGGCAGGGCCCAGAACCCGCGCTTCGGCTCCACGCCGCGCAGCACGAGGAGAATCTCCGAATCCTGCCGCGTCACCGCGCACATGGTGACGCATATCGGGTTGTCGTAATAGAATCGGCCGCAAGAGCCGCAGAAGCGCCTCCGATTGCCCTCCTCGACGCGGGTTTCCAGCGGGGCGGCGCATCTCGGGCAGTGCTTCCAGCCGAAAGTGCTGTAATCAAAAGCCTTCAAGGCCGAAAACCTCAGCAGCCGCCCCGACCGTGCGGTCGACGTCCTCCTCGGTGTGCGCGGTGGAGATGAACCAAGCCTCGAACGCGGACGGCGGCAGGTAAATCCCCCTGTCCAGCATGCCGTGGAAGAAGCGCGCGTACCTGGCCGCGGACGACTTCATCACGTCCTCATGGCTGCGGACGGCCCCTTCGGTGAAGAACAGCGTGAGGACCGATCCCGCCCTGTTGACCACCGCCGGGACGCCCCTGGCCGCCGCCGCCCGAATCAGGCCGCTCTCGAGCCTTTCACCGAGCGATTCGAGCGCGTCGTACGGCATCGTCTTCCGGAGGATTCTCAGCGTCGCGGCTCCGGCCGCGCATGCGACCGGATTGCCGGACAGGGTCCCGGCCTGGTACACGTCCCCGTCCGGGGCCAGGCGGTCCATCATCGCCGCAGGGCCTCCGTACGCCCCTACCGGCAGGCCTCCGCCTATTATCTTCCCGAGCGTCGTCAGGTCGGGCATTACTCCGAAAGCCTCCTGCGCCCCGCCGTACGAGGCGCGGAATCCGGTGATGACCTCGTCGAACACCAGGAGCGCCCCCTTTTCCCGGGTCAAGGCCCTCAGCCCCTCGAGGAACCCCTTGCGGGGCGGAACGACCCCCATGTTGCCCGCAATCGGCTCGACCAGCACGGCCGCGACCCCGGCTCCCGCCATCATCCCCTCGACCGAGTCCAGATCGTTGTACTTCGCGACGAGCGTGTGCCGCGCGAAGTCGGCGGGCACGCCGGGGCTGGACGGGATTCCGAACGTGAGCGCGCCGGATCCCGCCTTGACGAGCAGCCCGTCGGCGTGGCCGTGGTAGCCGCCCTCGAACTTGACGACGTCGTCGCGGCCCGTGACGGCGCGGGCCAGCCTCACGGCGCTCATCACGGCCTCGGTCCCAGTGCTCACCAGCCGGACCTTCTCGATTGAAGGCACGGCGCCGACTATGAGCTCCGCGAGCATGAGCTCGGACTCGCAGGGAGCGCCGTACGACAGCCCCATTCCCGCCGCTTCCTTCACCGCGCCGAGCACTTCGGGATGTGCATGCCCCAGTATGAGCGGCCCCCAGCTCATGACGTAGTCGATGTACTCCTTCCCGTCGGCATCCGCTATCGTCGCCCCGGACCCCGATTGAATGAAGAGGGGATGCCGCCCTACGGCCTTGAAAGCCCTCACCGGGCTCGATACGCCGCCCGGCATGACCTCCTTCGCCCTCAGGAACAAATCCCTGGAATTGTCCGTCATCTCAGCCTTTCGGGGCCGCCTGCGGCGCCCCCAATCCCGTCCCGCCAGGCCCGGCCGGCTCCCCGGCGCCCGTCCCGCCGCCGCGGACCCTCTTCACCACGAGCCAGGCGAACGCCGGAGCCGCAATCGCCCCGACGGCCAGGCTCACGACCTGCCCTATGACGAGGCCGGTCCCGAACACGGGAGCCGTGTCGTCGCGCCAGAACTCCACGATGAACCTGTGCGTGGAATACAGGACCAGCAGCAGGAAGAAGACCTCCCCGTTCACGCGCCTCTGGAACGTGAGCCGGCTGTACGCCGCCGTGGCGGCGAACACGAGGAACGCCCCGAAAGAGGAGTACAGCTGCGCCGGGTGGATGAAGTGCTCCGTGCCCCTCGGCTCGTTCAGGGCCAGGAAGAAGCCCGGATCGCAGGCCCGGCCGTAGCAGCACCCGTTCAGGAAGCAGCCGAAGCGGGCGAACGCCACGCCCAGCGGCACTGCGGGCGCAATCACGTCCGCGACGCGCAGCACGCTGATCCCCTTGATTCTCAGGAAGGCAATCCCCGCCGCGGCCCCCCCCACAAGCCCCCCGTAGAACACGAGCCCGCCCTTCCAGACCTCGAAGAAGCTCAGGACGCTCCTGCCCTCGTAGTGCTCGCTGAACTGGATGAAGTGGAAGGCCCGCGCGCCGGCAATCCCGGCGATCATCGTCCACAGCCCGAGGTCCAGGACGACGTTCACGTCGAGGCCGGCCTGCGCCGCCCTGTAGGAGGCCACGAAAATGGCCATCGCGAAGCCAATCATCACCATGAAGCCGTACGAATAGATGGGGATGGACTTGCCGGCGAATTCGTCGTTCAGGGCGACCCCGCCCACGAGGCCGAAGGCAATCATCAGGGACACGGCCATCGGCCCTATCTCGAGGGGTCTCCTCCCGCCCTTCTCGTCCCGGCGCCCGCTGCGCACCGCATAGTAGAGCGCGAAGCAGACCGCCACGGCCGCAGCGGCCGCGGCGAGGGTCCTGGCGCTCGGGATTTCAACCAGAACCGGGCGCTGCCCCCTGGTCAGGACTTCCGGAGCCGCGAGAACCAGAGCTGTCGCAGGATGAATCCCCATCTTGGATCCGATCAACGGCCCGGCCCGGATTCGGGGCTGCCGCCGCCCGCGGCGTCCCTGTGCCACCGGTCCTTGACGGATTCGACCGCGGCTTCGAGCACGTTCCTCGTGGCGGGTGTGAGCGGCAGCGAAAGGGCGCAGCGGAATCCGACGTGCCCCGTCCTGGACCATGGCGCCAGGCCCCATCTCCCGATAATCGGGAAAATGCCGAGCACGGAAAGATTCCCGGTCGCGAACGACCCCCCGCGCACGACGCGGGCGTCCCTGGGCACCAATGCATGCGTGTAGAACCGGCCCCTGGCCCGGCAGACGATGGTCGTCGAATCCGGCGGGGAGAAGTAGCGGTGGAATTCGTCCATGCAGAACTCCGACACGTTTCCCGCGAGGTCGAAAACGCCGAAGACGGATGCGTCGCCTGGATTGGACCCGGGCTTCCCAGGGACCGACGGGAGCATGTCCGGCGAAGTCTCGTACGCCGCCGCCCCCTCGGGCGCGTACACCGCGTAGTACATGTTGGCGAGCCCCTCGGAATACGAATTCCCCCACGGGAAGTACGGCCCGCCCTGCCCGGAAGGGGACTCCTCGCCCCTCGCGGCCTTCTCCCATTCAGCCTCGGTCGGAAGCCGCTTCCCGGCCCAGGATGCGTAGGCGAAGGCGTCGAACCAGGTGATGCCCACGACCGGCCGGTCGTCGTATCGGGGGTTGGTGAAGTAGTCGGACGGCACCGTGCTCTCCTCCTCCGGATCAATCCTCGGCGTATGGTCCGCCTCCCCGTCCTGCGTGGCGTGGCGGAACGGCGCGTCCGAGTTCTCGTTGACGTACTTGAGGAAAGCCCTGTACTGCCGGTTGGTCACCTCGTACCTGTCGATGAAGAACGCTGAGATGTACGCCCTGCGGTGCGGCAGGGTCCAGGGAGGGGCCATCCAGCCAATCTGCGCGGGGCCCGACATGGGGATGTAAGCCATTTCGGCGCCGTCCCGCGTGCTCGTGAACTTCCCGTTCCTGACCTCGAGGGGCGACTCGTACGCGCCGTATCGCACGGCGAGCTCCCTCACCTGCGTAAGCCTGGCGACGAGCAGCGGGACGTCCTCCTCGGCCACTCTCGGCAGAGCCTTCTCCAGGATCTCCTCGGCTTCCGCCGTCCTGCCTTCCTGGCTCATCTTCTCCACCACGAACAGGATGTAGAGGACCGACTCCTTCTGCCGCATGACGAAATCCGGCTCCATGCAGCCCGCCGCAGGGAGAAGGAGCGCTACCGCAAAGGCAATCCTGACCGACATGAATCCCTCCCGGCGCCGCGTGCAGTGCCGTCCCGATGAGCGGGAGCAGCCGCCCGACGCCAAGCAACAATTATATTCCCCCGCCAGCCGAAAACAACCCGCCCTTCCCGGCTCCCGTCAGGCCCGTCCCGCGGCCCGCCGGCCCGCTCAGTCCTTGAAAGCCACGGTCGTCTTGCTGACGCCCGGGATGAGGAGCTTCCCGAAAGTCGCGATTCCCGCCGCCTCCGCCAGAATCCCGCCCCCGACCCCGGCTATGCGCCACAGCGGCTTCCTCGGCCATGTCCAGCCCCCCACCGCCGTCCGGACCCGGCCGAAGCCGCTCCGCTCGAGCATCGCCTTCATGCTCCCGGGGGAGAACTGGTTCAGGTGCGACGGGGCGTGCATCAGCCCGAGATTGAGCCCGATTGCCCGCGTGAAACTCGAGAGCGGCGCGGTGTGCGGCCAGCGCAACAGCAGGACCCCGCCCGGCTTCAGTATCCTCAGCGCCTCGCCGCACGCCCGCGCCGGGTCGGAGAGGTGCTCGATGACGTAGAAAGCCGTGACAGCGTCGAACATGCCCCCTTCGAACCCCGCCTCCTCGAGGGTCTTCCTGACCACCTTCACCCCGAGCCTGCCTTCCGCGTAGTCCGCGCCGGGCCCGGATATCTCCATGCCTGTCGCGTCCCACCCGAGCCCCGCCATAATGCTCGGGAAGAATCCGAACCCCGTGCCGACGTCCAGCAGCCTGCCCGGCGCGCGGACGAGACGCCCGATGTGCCGCGCGGATCGCAGGAAGAGCGGCGTCATGCTCCTCCTCCACGCCTCGATCTCCTCTGCCGATGCCGGAAGGTAATCCTGGTAGTGCTCGTACAGATCCTCGTCCGAAGGCCTCGGGTTCAGGTACATGAACCCGCATGAAAGGCATCTGACATAGCGGTATCCCGCCTCCTCCAGGAAGAGGCGGCTCTCTCCGCCGCCGCACAGCGGGCATGCCCTTTCGACCAGCTTCATCGCGCACCCCGGACGCCCGTCCGTCCCGCTGCTAGCCCCTCTTGAGCTGCCGCTCCGCGTCCACCACCCCCCGGTTCATCCTGGAGAGGGCCTCCTCGGCCGTCTCCCGGAGCCCGGGGGAGACGCCCCTGCCCGAGCGAAGCTGCCTTACGAGCTGGATGGCCATGCGGAAAGCCCTGACCAGGTCGCCCGGGTCGATGGAGGTCTCTGCGGCGATTTCCTCGAATCCCGTACCGCCGCTCCACATCAGAACCGCCTTGCTCAGGCTGAAGTCGGGCTCCTTGACGCGCTCGGTGATGCCGTGCCTCTTCTCCGCCCTCAGGACGCGGGCCACGGCGGACTCCGCGGCCCATTCCAGGCGCCTGCTCTCGGGAGTATCGACTTCGTCCTTCTCCTCGCCCCTCCTCGGCTCGAATACGATGGCCGTCAGGGCCACGTTGAGATAGTCCGGCCCCAGGTCCTCCAGCGCCCCGGAGAACAGCATCTCCGTGAGCTGCATCTCGGACCCGGGCGCGGACGCCGCGAACGCGCCCCTGGGCAGCAGCACCTGCCCGTCCAGGTACCCGAGCTCCCCCAGGACGCTGAGCCTGGCCGCGATGATTCTCTCGAACGCCGCAGCCCTCGCCCCCCCCCTGGCGGACCGGTCCTGGAACGCCGCGAGGCTCTTCCTGGCCACCTTGAATATCCCGTCCCCAATCCTCGAATAGAGGTTCAGAATCGTCGAATATCCCAGGTTGAACCTGCTCTTCACCGGCTCGACCTCGCCGAACACGGTCTCCCGTATCCGGGTCGGATTGAAGAATCTCGGCTCGGACTGGCCGTAGACGTAGCCGACCTCGTCCATCCCGCGCCTGCCGGCCCGGCCGGCCATCTGGAAGTAGTCCCTGGTCATGAGAGGGGAGAACCGGATGCCGTCGAACTTCTCCAGGGTGTCGAAGACCACGGACGCCGCCGGCATGTTGATGCCGAGGGCGAAAGTCTCCGTCGCCACGAGGAGCTTGACCAGCCCGGCCTGGAAGAGCCTCTCCACGATGTCCTTCAGGGTCGGGAGCAGGCCCGCGTGATGATAGGCCACGCCCGCGGAGACCAGCCTGCGCATGCGCTCCGCCACGGGATCGCCCGAGGAGACCTCGTACTCCATGCAGAGGCCGTCGAAGAGCGACAAGGCCCTCGCGGACTCGTCCTCCGACAGAAGCGTCGTGCGCCTCCTGGCATTTGCTAGCTCCTCCGTCCTTTTGCGCTGGAAGGCGAAGTAGAGAATCGGCGTCTTGCCCTCGGCAATCACCTCGTCGACGATGGATCCGTCGTCCCGATTGAGCGCCTTGCGCCCCGCGCCCTTCCTCTTGCAAACCGCCGCGGCCTCGTTCATCTTCTTGAAGGGCACGAATCCCATCCCGTGCACGTAGAGCCTGTGCCGCAGCGGAACGGGCCGCTTCGTCTCCAGCACCGCCTTCAGCGGCCCCGGCCTGACCGTCCTCATCCAGGCCGCGAGCTCCATCAGATTGGGAATGGTCGCCGAGAGGCACACGAACTTGATTCTGTCCGGAGCGAAGATGATGCTCTCCTCCCAGACCGTCCCGCGCTCGCCGTCGTCCATGTAGTGGATCTCGTCGAACACGGCCCATTCCACGGAGGCGATCTTCCTGGGGGATTCGAAAATCTCGTTCCGGAATATCTCCGTCGTCATTATGAGAATCGGGGCGTCCGGGTTTATCGATACGTCCCCGGTGACTATCCCTATCCGGTCCCCGTGCTGGGCCCTGAGGTCCCTGTACTTCTGGTTCGACAGGGCCTTGATTGGCGCCGTGTAGATGAGCCTCGTGCCCGAAGCAAGCGCCTTGTCGACGGCGTATTCCGCTATCAGCGTCTTACCGGACCCCGTCGGCGCCGCGACTATGACCGACGCCCCGCCGTCGAGCGCGTCTATCGCCTCGGCCTGGAAAACGTCGAGCTCCATCCCCTTGTAGGCAGTCTTCATTCGGCTTTAAGCGCCCTCGCCATCAGGCTCGCGACGGATTTCCGCGCGTCCCTGCCCCCGAACAGCACCTTGTTCACCTCCCTCGAAATGGGCATCTCCACTCCGTGAATCCCGGAGAGCCTGACCACCGCCTTGGAGGTCCAGACGCCTTCCGCTATCTTGGGCGTGGATTCGAGGGCCTCCTCGAGGCTCGCCCCCCTGCCAATCATCTCGCCCAGCGCGCGGTTGCGGCTGTGCCTGGACGCGCAGGTCACAATCAGGTCCCCTATCCCGGAGAGCCCCGCGAAGGTGCCCGCCCTGCCGCCCATCCTCGTCCCCAGCCTCGCAATCTCCCTGATTCCCCTGGTTATGAGCGCGGCCTTCGTGTTGTCCCCGAACCCCAGCCCGTCCGCGATGCCGGCGGCAATCGCGATGACGTTCTTGAGCGCCCCTCCGAGCCCGACTCCCACCACGTCGGCCGACCTGTACGCGCGGAAAGTCGGGCCTGAGAGGGCGTCCTGCACCGTCTTCGTCGCCGCCGGATTCCGGCCTGCCGCCACCACCGAGGTCGGGATGCCCACGGCGACCTCCTCGGCGTGCGAAGGCCCGGACACGACCACGACGCGCGCCGCCTTTCCCATCACGCTCCGCACTATCTCGTCGGGCCGGAGGAGCGTCTTCTGCTCTATGCCCTTGGCAAGCGACACCACCGGGAGCGGAGCCTCCGCCGGAGGCAGCTTCGACAGGACGGATCTCATGTGCTGGGTGGGCACGGCCAGCAGAAGCATGTCCGCGCCCCAGCCCGCCTCGATTTCCGAAGTGTATCCGATTTCGCCGGGCACAAGCACGCCCGGAAGGAACCGGACGTTCTCGCGCGTCCTAGAGACCTCCCGGACGTAGTCCGGGAATGCCCCCCATATCGTCGTGCTTATGCCCTTGCGCGAGAGCAGGATGGCTATGGCCGTGCCCCACGCCCCGTCCCCCAGGACGAACGCCTTCTTAACCTCCATTCCTGCGATTCCCCCCACCAATCCTGTTCTCCGTCCCCTTGAGCAGCCGCGAGATGTTGGCCCGGTGCTTCACTATCACCGCCGCGGCGACCGCGCACGCGAAGATGAAGAGATGGACCCGCCCGCCCCCGGCGTCCCCTCCCCCGATGAGCAGCTGAAAACACGGGAGCGAAAGGGCCGACGCCATGGACCCGACCGAAACGGTCCTCGTCGCCGCGAACGCGGCCAGGAACACTCCAGCCGCCGCGAGCGTCGGGAGCGGCATGAGCGCCAGCGCGACGCCGCAGCCGACCGCAACGCCCTTGCCCCCGCGGAACCGGAGGAACACGGAAAACATGTGCCCTCCGACCGCGCAAGCCGCCGCGGCCAGCACGATGGCGGCCCTGCCTCCCTCCGGCGCCGCGGCCCCCCATGCCAGCACCGGGGCCGCCCCCTTGGCCACGTCGAGGGCGAACACCAGGAGGAACACGGCGAATCCGATTCCCTTCCTGCCGCGTCCGACGGCCCGCGCCGCGTTCGTCGCCCCGATGTTCCCGCTGCCCGCCTTCCGGATGTCAATCCCGGCGAACGCGTATCCTATGACGAGCCCGAAAGGGACGGATCCGAGCAGGTAGGAGCTCGCCGCCGCCGCGCCGGTCATGAGCCAGTCTAGGGGGGTCATCTGGCGGATGCGCCGGACACGCCCGGCGCCGCGGCCGGGGCGGTCCCGGCGGGCCCGCCCGCGTCCTTCAGGAAGTACCGGCCTATCAGGTCGATGTCCCGGGCGAATCCGAAGCCCGCCCTGGAGAGGAGATGCAGGCCGGCCAGGACGATCGCCGCCGTCAGAAGCAGCATCGCCACCCTCCTCGCGGCCCATCCGGCATAGGCCGCTTCCTTGCTCTTGCTCTTGAACTCCTTGTTCGTCATGCCGTCATGCCTTCTTCGGCACCCTCGCCCAGTCCGCTTCGAACGCCTTTATCCCCGCCTCGGTCAGCGGATGGCGGACCATCTTCTCGAATACGGCGAACGGGATGGTAGCGACGTCGGCGCCGATGAGGGCGGCGTCCAGCACGTGCAGGGGGTGCCTTATGCTGGCCACGAGGATTTCCGTGGGGAACCCGTAGTTGTCGTATATCTGCCGGATTTGGGAGATTAGCTCCATGCCCTCGTGAGCGTTGTCGTCGAGGCGGCCGACGAAGGGGCTCACGTACGACGCGCCCGCCTTCGCCACCAGAAGGGCCTGGAGCGGGGAGAAGCACAGCGTCGCGTTCGTCCTTATCCCGAGTCCCGACAGGGTCTTCATCGCCTCCAGTCCGGCCGGGCATATAGGGATTTTGATGACCGTGTTCTCGCCGTATTCCCTGAGCTTGCGGGCTTCCTCCACCATGCCGGCCGCGTCCGGGCTCATGACCTCGAGGCTTATCGGGCCGTCGACCTCGGCGAATATCTCCCGGACCACCTCGTGGAACGCCCTGTGCGTCTTCGAAACGAGCGTCGGATTGGTGGTCACCCCGTCCAGCACGCCGCAGGCCTTCGCCTTCCTGATTTCGGCGATGTCCGCGGTGTCTATGAAGAACTTCATTCCTCCTCCTCCCGCGTCCTCAACGCAGCTCGTCCGCGTACTTGAGGGGCAGCTGCTTCTTGGAATGCTGGTAATCCATGTTCCACTCGGAGACCTGCTTCTCGTACAGGTCGATGTTCTTGTCCGGATGCAGCGTCTTCATGGTCTCGAAAAACTTGTCCGCCTTTTCCACGGCGGCGTATATCTGCTTCATCGCGGCGACAACCGCCATGTTCGCCCTGTCGGTCTCCTCGTCGGTCTGGGCGTCCTGGAGCATCCTCCGGGCTTCCTTGAGGTCCATCTGGCCCTTTTCGCCGTCCGCCTCGATGTCCCCCCAGATTCTGTTGTAGTCGGGGGGTTTCACGGTGTTCGTCTTCTTGTTCCCCTGTTTCGCGGGGCATCCGGCGAGGCAGAGAAGCGCGGCGGCCAGCGCCGCTGCGGCCGGCAAGGCCCGATTGACCGAAATGTGCGGCATCTCGTCGACCTCAAGCTTAAGGTGCGTCCCGGACACGCGGCGGCCTACTCCGGCCTCCGCCACATCATTAGACTATATACGCCATGAGAATGAAATCCCAAAGCGCCTTTCTCATGCCTGAGAGAACGGCGCAGGCTCCGCGGCCTCCCCCGCCCCCTCGAAAAGCGGAAGCTCGACCTCGAAACAGGCGCCGCCCTCCGCGAGGTTCGACGCCCTGATTGTCCCGTTGTGCCCCTGCACTATCCCGTGGCAGATGCTGAGCCCGAGGCCCGTGCCCTTGCCGACCCCCTTCGTCGTGAAGAACGGGTCGAAAATCAAATGCATGAGGTCGGGCGCTATCCCGGGCCCGTTGTCCGCCACCGTAATCCTCGCCTTCCCGTCGCTCCTGCAGGATGCCACCTTGACGAGGCCCGAGCTGCCGCATTCCTCCATCGCCTCCAGGGCGTTGCGGATGATGTTCACGAACACCTGGCGCATGGGCTCGGGTTCGCACTGCACCCTGAGGCCGCCGGCGCAGAACGCCGCGTCTATCCTCGTCCTGCTCCCCTTGCTGCCGAGCCTCGCCAGCTCTATCGCCTCGGAAACCAGGCCGTTCACGTCCCTGGGCACGCGTTCGCCCTCCCCCTTCCGCGCGAACATGAGGAGCTTCCCCACGATGTCCTTCGTCCTCTCCGCCTGCGACTGAATCTTCCTGAAATATTCGCCCGCCTTGCCGGACAGTTCCAGCATGGATCCCATCTCGGACAGGCCCATCACCACCGAGAGGGGGTTGTTTATTTCGTGCGCCACGCCGGCCGCAAGCTGGCCCAGTCCCGCCAGCTTCTCGGCCTGCACCAAATCGGCCTCCATCTTCCTCATCGGCCTCAGGTCTCGCATGACCATCACGGCCCCGAACGTAATCCTCCGGCTGCTGTCCCAGACCGGCTTGAGCTTCGCGCTCACCGGCACGGGAGGACCCCCGGGGCGATTCAGGCTGAACGACAGGTCCGTCCTCGTGCCCTCCGCACCCACGCGCGGGGTCAGGGGCGGGGACGGCCCTTCGTCCGCGATGAAATCGGCGAGGGGCCTGCCCTGCACCTCCCCCTCGGACCCGGTCCCGGTCATCTCCAGGAACGCCGGGTTGGCGTTCTTGATGGTCCACTGCGAGTCGAGGAGGACCAGGCCGTCCGGCATGCTGTCCACGATGTGCTTCGCAGCGGATTTCGGGGATATCGACATCAGGCCGTGCCGCACGACCCCCCAGCCTATGATTATCTCGAAGAGCGCCACCGTGAAATACGGCTCCCCCACGAAGTCGCCCTGGCTCGTGGCGTGGAATCCGAATTCGAGGACTCCCAGGATGACCGCGGGGCCCAGCGGCGCGATTGCGACGGTGAGCGCGTGCTTCTTGTGCAGCCCCTCCTTGAGGCCGGGGAGCGAGACCAGGACGAACCCCACGGCGAGGAGGATTGCCGTGAGCCCCCACCCCACGATTACGTAGAACACCGCCGCCGGGTCCGCGTGAAACCGCCCGTCTATGTTCCTCATGCCGTGCATCCCGAGCTGAGTCGGGAGCAGGGCGAACAGGACCGCACCGCCGGCGAAAATCCCACGCTCCATCCATAGCGCAGCTCGCCCCCAGGAGAATCCCGGCATCCCGGAAAGGAGCACCCGCGAGAACCTGAAATACTGCGCCACCGTCAGCATGGCTCCGAACATGGCGGTGCAGCAGAACACCAGCGCGCTTCCCGGCGACGTGGCGACGTACCTCAGCAGAATCCCGCATCCCCAGAGCCAGTAGGCGGACCCGAGGACGACGAAGCTCCTGTTCACGCGGTCGCCGGTGTCCTTGCTGAAGGCGAACGCCGTGACCACGGATGCGGTCAGCATCCCGAACAGCGTCGATACGACGAGGAAGTCCATCCTGCCGCCCGCCGGCCTCCCGGCGCTCCAATGACCTGGACCTGAAATTATATTGATTCCCCTCCTATTGACAAATGCCTCCCCGAATCCATCCTTATGGGCCTCGGCTTCTTTTCCAGGAGACAGGCATGAACTCCGAATTCAACGGCGACAACGCGTACGAACACCTCCGATTCCTCGCCCAGGACATCGGGCCCAGGGCGGCAGGATCCGCGGAGGAGCGGAAGGCGGCGGAATACATCGCGTCCTGCTTCCGCGGCTTCGGGCTCGAAGTGCGGACCCAGTCCTTCCCGGTCGTGGTGCACGAACAGATTAGGACCGAGCTCCACGCGATGGGGGCCGAGGACCTGAGGGTCAACTGCGCGGCGCAGCAGTTCGCCGCCGACACGCCCGAGGAGGGGGTCGAGGGCGACCTCGTCTTCCTCGAGACCGCGCACCCGCAGTACCTCGACGAGGGCTGCAGGGGGAAGATCTGGCTGATTCTCGACGGCCTCCCGATGTCCGCATACAGGATGGCAATGGGACTCGAGCCGAAGGCAATCGTCGCCGTCGAGAGCCAGATGGGCGTCCTGCCCAAGAGGACGCACCTGAGACGCATGTACAGGGACCGCTTCGGGTCGGTGCCGACCGTGCGAATCTCCTTCGAGGACGGGATGCGCCTCATCAAGACCGGCGTCCAGCGGGTCCGCATATTCACCAAGGGGCGGGAGAAGCAGACCGAGTCGGTCAACGTCGTCGGGGAAATCCCCGGCCGGAAGGAGCACTCCGAAATCGTGGTAATCTGCGCCCATCTCGACAGCGTGAGGCACGTGGCGGGCGCCGGCGACAACGCTTCCGGCACGGCAATCCTCACGGAGCTCGCCCGGGCCTTCACCGTCCACGGGACGAAAAGGACCCTCCGCTTCATAGGATTCGGATCGGAGGAGATTGGCCTGCGCGGCTCCAAGCACTACGCCGGGACCCTCTGGGACGCCGACCGGGCTGCGCGGGAGACGGCGGGGTTCAACGACGTGCTCGACGCGACCGAGCTCTCGGAGCACGTCATGTGCATCAACCTCGACATGCACGGCGTGATCCTGGGAAGCAACGTCGCCACGGCCATGGGGCCGCCCGACCTCGCGGCCGCCGTCAGGCTGCTCTCGTCCGAGATAGGCCCCGCCTTCGGGAGCATAACCGAGGGGACGTTCTCGTCGGACGGCATGTGCCTCGCCGCGGTCGGCGTCCCGGGCGCCGCATTCGCCAGGGTGGGCGGGTCGTCGATTGTCACCCACTCGCGCGCCGACACCATCGAGTACCTCGACGCAGGCCACCTCTCGATGATGGGGCGGTTCATAGAGGCGTTCGTCAAGAGGTACGCGGCCGACGCGTTCGCGTTCCCGTTCGCGCGCGAAATCCCCGGCCCCATACAGGAGGAAATAAGGCGGTATTTCAACCGGTCGGGCGAGCCTTTCCCGCCGCAGAAGAAGGCCTGAACGACCCCGGTCAGGCCTTCCTCTCGAGCCTCGCAGCATAGCCGCCGTCGGCGAAACCCGGCAGCGCGAACCGCTCCGCCGCGATGCGGAAGACCCCGGACTCCCGCTCGAATTCCCGGACCAGTTCCTGGTTCTCCTCCGGCTCGATGCTGCACGTGCTGTACAGGACCGCCCTGCGAGCGAGCCCGGCGCAGCTCCTCAGGATCGACTTCTGCGAGGCTGCGAGGGCGCTTATCTTCTCCGGCGTAATCCTCCACCTCGCTTCCGGCCTCCTGCCGAGCACGCCCGTGTTCGAGCATGGCACGTCCAGCACCACGACGTCGAACGATCCGGCCGAGAACGGCGGGCGAATCGCGTCGCCCGCAAGGATGGGCACGTCCAGCCCCAGCCGCTCCATCCCCCTGGCCACGGCCCCGAGCCTGTCGATTTGCACGTCCATCGCCGCCACCATTCCGCCGGGGCCGGCCGCCGGGGCCAGGACTGCGGTCTTTCCGCCCGGCGCCGCGCAGGCGTCCAGCACCAGGTCGCCCGGCCCGGCTTCCGCGAGGCGCGCCGCCGCCGCGGCCGTCTCGTCCTGGACAGTGTATGCGCCCTCGGAGAACGCGCCCAGCTTCAGCGCCTTGCCGATGTCCCGGACCCGGACCGTATCGGGCAGGAAGCCCGGCTCCGCCCGCACGCCCGCCGCCTCGAGGTAGGCCGCCAGCCCCGCGGGCAGGGGGCGCCCGGGGTTCCGGCGCAGGAAATGCGCGGGAACCTCGTTGTCCGCCGCAAGAACCCTCGCCGCCGTCTCAATCCCCATCCTGGCCAGCCACCTCTCGACAAGCCATTGCGGGTGCGAATGGGCCTCGGCGAGGTGCCTCGCGCACTCGCGCCTGCAATCCGCGAAAACGTCCCGGTCGAAGAGGGCGTATCTGCCTCCCCCGAGCGGCGCCTCCCTTTCGCTGGAACCGTGGAATCCGCCCGGCGTCCGCGTGAACTCCACTCCGCCCCGCGCCTTCCTGAGCACGGCGTTGGCGAAGCCCGCGGCCCTGCGCCCTCCCCTCTGCTTGGCCAGTTCCACCGCCTCGAAGACGACTGCGTGCGCCGGCACCCTCTCGAGGAAAATGAGCTCGTACAGCGCCGACAGGAGCACCGGCTGGAGCTTGCGCTCGACGCCGGCGAGCCCCACGCCCGAATAGGCCTTCAGCACGGCGGCAAGCATTCCCCTGGCCTTCATCGCCCCGAGCGTAATCCGCATCAGGAGCGCCGTGTCCCGCTCGTCGAGCCCCGAGGCCAGGCGGTCAATCTCGTCGCGCGCGTTCAGCGCCGGATCGCCGGTCGCTTCCAGTATCCGGGGCACCAATCCCCGCACCTTGGATACGCTCATTGACAACGACTCCACCGATGCTAGAATGATCAAAGAGCCCGCGCCCTGGGGCCGGAGGTTCCTTCCGGCCTTCTCGCAGCGCGCATGGGGCGGACGCGGAGGTTAGGAGCCGGTCTGACCGGGCTTGCGCGATGCCGGTTGACAACATCCCTCTCAACAGGAACTACACGTTCCAGAGCTTCGTCGTCGGCCCGTCCAACAGGCTCTGCCATGCGGCCGCGGTGGCGGTGGCCGAATCGCCCGGAGCGGCGTTCAATCCCCTCTTTCTCCACGGCGCCGTGGGCCTGGGAAAGACCCACCTGCTGCAGGCCATCTGCCATGCGGCGCTCGCCGCAAATCCTGAAAGGACAATACTGTACCTCAGCTGCGAAACCTTCACGAACCATTTTATTTCCGCCGTCGAGAAAGGCAACATCGAGGAGTTCCGCGACCGCTACAGGGGCGTGGAAATGCTGCTCATAGACGACATCCAGCTCCTCGCCGACAAGGAGAGGACCCAGGACGAGTTCTTCCACACGTTCAACACGCTCTACAACAGCGGCAAGCAGATTGTGCTGTCCAGCGACTCGCCGCCCAAGGACATCCCCACGCTAAAGGAACGGCTCGTGTCGCGCTTCAGGTGGGGCCTTGTCGCCCCGCTCGAGCCTCCGTGCATGGAGACGAGAATGGCAATCATCGCCAAGAAGGCCGCCCTGCACGGAGCGACCCTGCCGGTCGATGTCGCGGAATACATCGCAGCGGCCATCAAGACCAACATCCGGGAGATTGAGGGCGCGGTCAACAGGCTGTGCGCCTGGGGAGGAATCAAGAAGGAGCCGTATTCCCTGGAACTCGCCAAGGAGGCCCTAGCCGACATGCTCGGTCCCGGCGCAGCCCACGCCGTATCGATGGACGAAATAATCAAGACGGTCACGGCCGCCTATAAAGTAAGGCTGTCGGACCTCCAGTCCAAGAAGCGGTCGAAGTCGGTCTCGCTCCCGAGGCAGATATGCATGTATCTCGCGCGGAAGCTCACCCAGCATTCCCTGGAGGAGATCGGCGGCTATTTCGGAGGGCGTGATCACACCACGGTCATGTATGCCGAAGAACATGTCTCGTCCCTTGCTTCGGTGCAGCCCGAGCTCAAGAAGAACCTCGATTCCTTCGAAAGAGAGCTCACGATTTGACGGTTTCCGCCGGTTTTGTTGCCTGCGGCGCAGACTTTGTGGAAAGCGATGTGGAAAAGCGGTACGAAAGTCGCCGTTTCCCGCCTTTTTATGAGCCCTTCGCGCCCGAAGTCCAGGGCTTGAGCTCCGTGCGGAAGTTTCAGCCCTTTGGAACACCGGTTTTGCCGCTGGAAATGAACGCATTTTTACATGCGGTAATTTTTCCTCAACCCTCCGCCTGCCATAATGTTGCTTCATGTCAGACCGGAGTTTCGAACAATTTGGACCGCCCATATGAAATTGAATATGAATATGATAATATCTTCCATCTCATTCATAAGGCACGTCGATATCGTTCTAGGCTTGCAGGAGGACGGGGATGAAATTGACCGGCAGCAAGGAAACGATTTTCAATGCGTTCAAGACGGCAGCCAAAGCCCTGACCCAGTCTGCCGGAAAGAGCGTCCCGCAGGAAATCAAGGTGGAATGCCTTTCGGACGGAACGGTGCGCCTGTTCGCTACGGACCTCGAAAGGAGCCTCAAAGTCTCGGTCAATTCGTCCGGCATAAAGGTCTCCGAACCCGGCGAGGCGGCGATACACGGGCTCAAGACGGTGGCGATACTCAGCTCGATAGGCGAGGAGAAAATCGGCATGGAGACCTCGCCTGAAGGCAACTTCCTCCTCATAAGCTGCCAGGGAGGCCAGTTCAAGGTGAACATGAGCCCGATCGACGAGTTCCCACCCTTTCCCGAACCGGCGTGGGAGGATCCGATTAAGCTCAAGGGAAACGCGTGGAGGGCGATGATAGAAAGCACATCCTTCGCGACGGCCCAGGAGAAGGTGCACTTCTCCCTGCACGGCATCTTCATGCGAGTCGAGAAGAACTCGATGAGGATGGTGGGCACCGACGGAAGGCGGCTTTCCATAGTGAACGGCAGGATAGCCAGGAAATCGCAGGAAAACATCGAGATAATCGTCCCCAACAAGGGCATCAAGCTCTTCGAGGAGACCGCCGGGGAAGAGGAGGAAGTCGAGATCTCATTCGAAAGGAACCAGCTGTTCATGAGGGCCGGAGGCATCGAAGCGGGCACCCTGCTGATTGACGGGAAATACCCCGACTATCAGAAGGCGATACCGAAAGACAACGACCTCACGCTCGACGTCGATACCGAGGAGTTCTTCTCGGCCATACGCAAGGCGTCGGTTTTCGCCGAAGCGGAAACAAAGGGCGTCTGGCTCAAGCTGAATCCCCAGGGCGTGGTCATGACTTCCAATTCCGCAGGGTCCGGGGAGGCGGAGATTGCCATCCCGGCCTCTTTCAGCGGCGACACCCTCGAGATTCAGTTCAACCCGGAGTTCATAAAGGGAGCAAGGAAGCTGATTACCGGCGACAGGATGAAAATCCAGCTGAAGGATCCGAAGACTGCGGCAATCCTGCACGCGAGCGACGAGTTCACGTACGTAGTCATGCCGATTGTGAAGAAGTGAAGTGAAGAAGAACGACGAGCACCGCGCCGACGCCCTCGAAACGAAGGCGGAGCGCATTGGATCCCTCATTGAGAAGCTCTTCAAGTCCCGCCGCATCTCCAGGGAGCCGCGAATCCTCGAGGAACTGAAGGAGGTCTGGGAAAAGGCGGTCGGGCCGGACCTCGCGACGAGGCTCTCTCCGGCGATGTTCAGGGCGGAAACCGTATGGATTAAGGTGGATTCCTCGGCTCTCTTCTTCGAGATGAGGAATTTCGCGTCCGAACCCGTACTCCGCGGAATCCAGGAAGTCATGCCCGGATGCGTGAGAGGCGTCAGGTTCTTCCAATGACCGCACACCTTAGGCTGGCCTGAAATGGACGAACACCTCGAAGCACCGACATGCGCGGCCTGCGGGGCGGTTCTCGACGGCGGAGTCTGCCCCTCCTGCAGCGGCATAGGCTACGACGCCGAGGCGATCCAGATCCTCGACGGCATGGAACACGTCCGCCGCAGGCCGGCCATGTACATCGGCGACGTGAGCACCCGCGGCCTGCACCATCTGATCTGGGAGGTGGTGGACAACTCGATTGACGAGGCCATGGCCGGGTGGTGCCGCAACATATCCGTGATACTCGAGGCCAACGACGCCGTCACCGTCACGGACGACGGCCGCGGCATCCCGGTGGACATTCATCCGGAAAAGGGCGTCCCGGCGGTCGAGGTGTGCCTCTCCAGCCTGCACTCGGGCGGGAAGTTCGAACACAAGGCCTACCAGGCTTCGGGCGGGCTCCACGGCGTCGGCGTGTCCGTAGTCAACGCGCTGAGCCAGTGGCTCGAGGTCCGCGTCTCGCGCAACGGGATGATTTACCGCCAGCGCTTCGAAAGGGGCGCCAAGGTCTCGGAACTCGAGGAAATCGGGAAGACCAAGCAGAGGGGCACGAGGATTACCTTCAAGCCCGACCCGGAAATCTTCAAGGAAATCGAGTTCAACTACGACCTCATTGTCCTCAGGCTCAAGGAGCTCGCCTTCCTCAACAAGGGCCTCAGGATAGAGGCCAAGGACGAGCGCAAGGGCCTTTCGAACGAGTTCAAGTTCGACGGCGGCCTCTCCGCCTTCGTGAAGCACCTCACCGAGAACAAGACCCCCATACACCAGGACCCCGTCTGCATTGAGCATACCGAGCCCTGCCGCGAGGGCGGCGAGACCTTCGTGGCCATCGCGCTGCAGTACACCGACGGGTACGCAGAGAACATCTTCTCGTTCGTCAACAACATCAACACAATCGAGGGCGGCACCCATCTGAGCGGCTTCAAGTCCGCTCTGACAAGGACCGTGAACGCCTACGCCAGGAAGAACAAGGCGTTCAAGGACAAGGAGGAGGCCGCCCTTTCCGGCGAGGACCTCAGGGAAGGGCTCACGGCCGTCATCAACCTGAGGATTCCCAACCCCCAGTTCGAGGGGCAGACCAAGACCAAGCTCGGCAACAGCGAAATCCAGGGCATCGTCGAGCAGGTCGTCAACCTCCGCCTCGGGAACTACCTCGAGGAGAACCCGAAGGTCGCGCGCGAGATTATCGGCAAGGCGCTCCAGGCCTGCAGGGCCAGGATCGCCGCCCGCAAGGCCAGGGACCTCGTCCGCCGCAAGGGCGCCCTGTCCTCCGGATCGCTCCCGGGCAAGCTCGCCGACTGCCAGAGCGCCGACCCGGAAACCACCGAACTCTTCATCGTCGAGGGCGATTCGGCCGGCGGCTCGGCCAAACAGGGCAGGGACAGGCGCTTCCAGGCCATTCTGCCGATACGCGGCAAGATTCTGAACGTGGAGAAGGCCCGGCTCGAGAAGATGCTGAGCCACCAGGAAATCCAGACCATCATCTCCGCCCTCGGGACCGGCATCGGGGCGGAGGACTTCGACTATTCCAAGCTCAGGTACGGGAAAATCGTAATCATGACCGATGCGGACGTGGACGGCTCCCACATAAGGACGCTCCTGCTCACGTTCTTCTTCCGCCAGTACAAGGACCTCGTGGAGAAGGGGAACATATACATCGCACAGCCCCCGCTGTTCAGAATCAAGGCCGGCAAGTCGGAATCGTACATCCACAGCGAGAAGGAGATGGAGAAGAACCTCCTCGAGCTGGGCATCTCGAAGTGCTCCCTCCTGGACCGGCGTAGAAGCCGGCCGGTCGACTCCGAGGTCTTCGGCAAGCTCCTGAGGCTCCTCATCGCCCTCAAGAAGTACGAGGGGGCGCTCTCGAAGGAGGGAATCGACCTTGCGGACTTCCTCCTCACGAAGCGCAAGGAGGGCCAGATTCCCCTCTGCCTGGTCCGCGACACCTCGGGCGCCGAGCGGTACTTCTACTCGGAGCAGGAGACCAAGGCGTTCCTGAAGGGCGAGGAGGATCGGCTCGGAAAGGAAATCGTCCTCTCCGACAAGGAGGAGGACGCGCAGGAGAACGGAAAAATCCGCTACCTGTTCAGGGAGATTGTCGGACGCGAGGAAATCCAGAGGATTGCGTCCGAAATCGAGACGCTCGGCTTCCCCATTTCCACCTTCGAGGCCGAGGACGAGGAAAACGCGGCCTACGCCCTCGAAATCAAGGGGAAGTCCCTCGATGTCCCGGGCCTGAGGCAGCTCCCGGAGACGCTCCGGGCCGCCACCCAGGGAATCCTCGAAATCACCCGCTACAAGGGCCTCGGCGAGATGAACCCGGAGCAGCTCTGGGAGACCACCATGGATCCCGCCAAGAGGACCCTGCTCAAGGTCCGACTCGTCGACGCCGCCGAAGCCGACAGGATGTTCACCGTCCTCATGGGGACCGAGGTCAACGCACGCCGGGAGTTCATCCGCGAGCACGCGTCCGACGTCAAGAACCTCGACGTCTAGGCGCGGCGCGCGTGCGCCGCGGACCGCGGAAGGCGAAGGTCCTCGCAGCCCCGGCTCAGTACACGGGGACCGACTTCAGGAACTTCCCCTCCTTGGAAATCACGATTAGCCTCGACGAGGACGTCGTGCCGTAGCCGGTCCCGTCGGCGTGGACTGCGAAGCCGCCGAAGTACTCGGGCCATCCGCGGAGCCGGTCAATCTGGAACGTGAGGCCGCTCAGGCCGTCCACCTTCGTGTACGACCCCTGGGCGAGCCCGCCCACGAGTATGGCCTTGCGGTCGTCCGACACGCCCCTGCCGTAGTTGTAGGAGCCCTGGCACTCGAACAGCTTGAGCTCGTTCGACGTGGACACCTGGAGGTTCTCGTTGCTGTAGTTGACGACGTAGACCGTCTCGCCGTCCATGAAGAGCATCCCGCTCGAATCCGAGGAGTACCACGTCTCGACGTCCTTGAGGACCTTGCCGGACGGCGCCTCGTACACGAACAGCCTGGCCGTCTTGCCGTCGTTCTTCTGCACGAACTCCTTGCGGGCGAGGCCGGAGAGCTCCTTCGGGACGTCCTTGTACTCCACCTTGTTCTCCTTGCCCGGAGCCGACATCGTGAGGACGCCGAGCCTCGTCGCGTCCGCGTTGAGCCCGAAGCAGGAGACCTTCTCGGCGCATGCGGCCGTGCCCAGCACAGAGCCGTCGGTCATGGAGAAGAAGCGGATTTGCTTCTTGTAGGACAGGTCGTCCGTGGCGGCCATCACGTCCGCGAGCCTGGCCGCGTCCACGAAGCCGGCCTTGCCAATCCTCTTCACGGTCTGAAGCGTGGCCGCGTCGAGAATCTCCGTGTTCTCCTCCTCGTCCTCCATGACTATCCGCGTGCCGTCCTTGTTGTAGGAGAGGAACCCGATTCTCGCCTCCACCCAGACCCGCCTGGTGACCTCGAACGTCTGTGCGTTCACCGCGTAAAGGACCCTGTTCTGCCCGCCGGTGACGATTGTCTTCCCGTCCGGGCTCACGGCCACGGGCCCAAGGCCGCCCCAGTCCGGGTCGCGCGCGAAGGACGTGAGGGACGCGGCGGCGAGCACGCCTCCGAGCACCAGGACCGCGATTGCGAATCTTCTCATGACGTCTCCTCCTTTCAGCGGCCGGGAGATCCCGCGCTTGCGGGCCCCCTGGCGCGCTGCTGTCATGCCGGTCCGGCAGGCCCGGCCGCGGCGGACGCGGCCCGGCCCGGAACGGCGGGCTGCGGATTGTCGAGCAACATGAGGATAACCTTAGTCGGGACGCCTTCGACGCACTAGCCGCAGCGCGTGAACTACGAAAGGACCAC